>CAIZMV010000001.1 GCA_903934195.1 uncultured Acidimicrobiaceae bacterium
AGAAACATGGTGGGCGTTCCGTCGCCACCAAGACCAATGTCTTGGCTGCGTTGAGCCGCTGTCATTGTGTTCATTGCATGTACGTAGGCATTGTCTGCAGCAAGAGCCATCTCTCGCAAATATTGTGAAAATTCAGTCATCTCAGACGCCTTGCATTGCAAGACTTTGCAGAGGTGATCCGTTTGCTCGCCAAACGCCCAACACTGAAGGAAGGTTCCCGTTGAAGCGACACACAACTACATCAGCGACAAGACCAACTTCAAGGCGACCACGGTCGGTAATGCCTACAGTTTCTGCTGGTCCGTACGTAACGAGGCGGACTGCTTCGGGAAGTGTGCATGTGCCGTTCTTGACCAACGTTCCAACAGCGCCAAGCATTGCGAATGGCAAATAGTCAGAAGACAGACCATCACAAAGGCCAAGTGAGATTAATTCGGTGGCAGAGACGTTTCCACTGTGGCTCGAACCACGTAATGCATTTGGTGCTCCACAAACTGTTCGCAAGCCTGCCGCCCGTGCTGCCTGAGCCGCCTCGACCGACGTAGGAAATTCTGCAATTGAAGCGTTCCAGGTCACGGCTTCGGCCACATCTTCCGGAGTAGCCGGATCGTGGGCCATCAAAGTGATGTTTCCCAGTGCTGCCTGCTCTGTCAACCAGGGCAACGCCAATTCCTTATTGTGTCGAACTGCTTCACGCTCAATAAGGATTTGATCAACATGAGCTACTGCTTCTTCACGAGTCATATTGCGTGATCCCATAATCCAGTTTTCTAGGTAGGTGCGATCACGGTATTGGCCTTGGCCTGGTGTGTGGTCTTCAAAACTCACTAGTGGTTTGGCGTCAACTTGACGATCCGATTCAATTCGTGCGCACAAAGCATTGAACCCATCAGCATCACGGGCATCAAGTCGATACAGCACGCGATGGTTCATCATGACGGTAGGAGAAGACGAGTACTCATGGATGATGTTGACATAGGCATTGGCTGATTCCACAGTTCGGTTACCGTCGTTCTCAAATCCAATTCCATGGAAAAGCGTCGTAACTCCAGCAGCACGTACTTTGGCTTCAAACGATTGAATACTGAAATCGAGTGGGAGTCGGACACTGGGTCGAGGCCGTGGTTCCATTTCGAATCCATCACTATGTGAATCGATGATTCCCGGCATACAGATGGCGCCTTCAGCGTTTACGTACCTCTCGGTCGCTGGACCATTCTCTGCAATATCGATGATTACGCCGTCTTCGATAGTGATGGTGGCATTCTCCAAAATTTGTGTTGGGAGAATGGCTGTGGAATTGATGATTGAAAAAATTGTCATGGTTGAACATCTCCTGGATGTAGTAGCGGAAGTATTTGGTCGACGGGCCCGTTGTTAATGATGCGGCCCTTTTGCATGACAACTATCTGTGTTGCAAGACGTGCGATTGCATCGAGATCGTGAAACACAGCAAGTACAGCAACGCCTTGATGAGTGAGTTCACTAATCAACTGAATAGCACTTTCACGATTCTCGGGGTCAAGAGCTGATACCGGCTCATCGAGCAACAGCAATCGCGGTGGAGAGATAAGTCCGGCAGCGATGTTGACACGTTGTTTTTCACCACCAGATAACACCGATGTATGAACGTCCCATAATTGTTCACCAATATTGAGACGACGAAGTGAAAGTATTCCTAACTCGCGCGCATCGGCGACATTCATGCCGCGTGACACGCCAGCGCGAATTACAAGATCCAAAACACTTCGACGGGGTTGTGCGCGTAGAAATTGTGAGACATAACCAATTTGACGGCCACGAAGTGCGACTATCTCTGGATCGCTAATTTGTGCAAGGTTGACGACACTGTCATCGGAAAGCCGAAACCATACTTCTCCCGAAGAAGGTGCATACGTGCGATAAATGGCGCGAAGCAAGGTTGATTTTCCGGCTCCCGATGTTCCGGCAAGTGCCAAATGTTGTCCTGGTTCCACCGTGAAGGAAACATTGTGCAAACCGGTGACTGTGCGACCATCGATGTTGTGCAGTACGAAACTCTTTGTCAGGTCACGTACGTCAAGGATGGGTTTAGTTGCAATTGCAGTGCTCATGCTCGTGCCGCCGATACAAGTTTCTGACTGTAGGGGTGATGCGGATCTTCAAGCAGTTGGTCGGTCAATGCATTTTCTACAACACGACCGTGGTGCATGACAATGCATCGTTCCGTGAGCATTTCAATTACTGAGAAGTCATGACTGACAACAATGGCAGCAAGTTCAAATTCCTCAAGAAGACCGCGAATAAGGTCCAAGACACCGGCAGCAACACTGGCATCAAGGCCTGTTGTGGGTTCATCGAGCAGTACTAGGCGGGGGTTATTGGCAAGCGCACGTGCAATCTGCACTCGTTGACGCATACCTCCAGAAAATGACCGAACTATGTCATCCATACGGTCGAGCGGAACTTCAGTTCGTTGCAACAAGTCGCGTGCACGGGTTCTGATGCCTTCGAAGTTTCTCCAGCCAGCAGCGGTTAGTGGGTCAGCGATATTCCCACCGGCTGTGACGCCGAGGGAAAGAC
>CAIZMV010000002.1 GCA_903934195.1 uncultured Acidimicrobiaceae bacterium
CCAGGTTGGTGGGAGGGCGTTGTTGGTCCTGGCAATGCAATAGATACGAACAAGTATTTCGTGGTGTGTTCGAACGTGCTTGGCGGTTGTCAAGGTTCAACTGGTCCTGCATCGCCTCACCCAGAGGATGGAAAACCGTACGGACTTCGTTTTCCAGTTGTCACGATTCGCGACATGGTGCGAGCGCAAGCATCACTTGCAGATGCGTTAGGAATCAACACCTGGCGTGCTGTTGTTGGTGGATCCATGGGCGGTATGCAGGCACTTGAGTGGGCAATTACATTTCCTGCGCGTGTGCGTGCGCTGATTGCTGTGGCCACGTGTGCTGAGGCGAGTGCACAACAGATTGCATGGGGCTCAATCGGTCGACGTGCGTTACTGATGGACCCTGCGTATCAGAACGGGGACTATTACAGCTCTGGCCCTGATGGCGGACCATGGAATGGTTTTTCGGTTGCACGCATGATTGCGCAAGTCACCTTCAGAACTGACTCAAAGTTCAACGAGAAGTTTGGCCGTCAGTTGAAAGACCAGAATTTCAACTCTGATGGCATAGACCTTTTCTCTCGATTTGAAGTTGAGGGATATCTCGACCACCACGGAGACCGCTTGGTTCGACGATTTGATGCGAACAGTTATCTGTACATCGGTAAAGCAATGGACCTACATGACGTTGGTCGAGGTCGAGGCGGGCTCGATGCTGCTCTCGGTCGCATCAAGGCACCCACACTGACCGTCAGCATCGACTCAGACATCTTGTATCCCGCGTATCAGCAGCAGTTAATCCAGTCACTGTTGACGAACAACGACCCACGAAACGCTCACAAAGAGATTCAAAGCGTCGAAGGGCATGATGGTTTCCTGATTGAAGTAGTGGCCGTTGGCCGACATATTTCTGATTTCCTCACTGCCACTGAATAATTGGTTCCCGAGTAAGGGGAGACACGCTTTCGGAGCGGGTGCGTGAAAGAATGGCAACCGTGACTATTGGGCTACTTCTTGCATCCAAGCTGTCGGTCAATCTGATCGGCGGAGGCTTAGTCATCCTTGGCATTGCACTGCTTATCGCAACACTGGCTTTCTGGCGATCAGCAGTAGAAGATCCGGCTGTATTGGCACCACTTGAGATTATGGCTGACAGGTCTTTCGCACGTGCTGATCAGGCCAAGAGAACAGAGATGCTGAATGACGTTCGTACAGAAGGTGCTGAACCCATCATTAATCACATTGCACCTGCTGCACTGATGCGTGAACCAATTTCGGAACCTGAAAAACCATTCCATGATCCGTACCCACACGATGATGATGCAGTTGATGTTCTGCCACCCATCATTGACCCTCTTCTCATTCAACAAAAAAACAAGGAGTAAGCCATGGCTGTATTTGATCCAAACGAAATGATTACGCGTTTTCGCGACAGGGCAACAGCGGTACGCAAACGTCCGTTACCTCCAATCGCTGGTGAAGAACGACAGTTGTTCATCGCCAATTCGGAAACCGACTTTCGTGATTTTGCAATCATTGGTGACGCAGTTGCGTCGCTAGAAGATGGAATTCTGACTCTGCGCATTGATTTGAATCCTCCGTCGAAGTGACCTCAACGGACGCTTCGGCGAAAAGTTCTTTTCGTAATCGAGAAGACATTCATGTACTTGCAGCAATTCTTGCGGTGACGGCGTGGGGTATCGGCCCTATCTTCAACAAAGCTTTGTCTGTTAGTACATCCAGCATTGTTTTTTACCGAATGCTCTTTGGTTTGCCGATCATGGTGTTAATGGCCTACATGAATGGTGGAAGCTTGAACAAGCACGTCATTCGTAAAGCGGCCCTGCCTGGTTTCATGTTTGCAATGTCGTTCATCACTGGTTTTGCCACCGTGAAGATGACATCAATCGCTAACGCGACAATGGTCGGAACTCTTCAGCCTGTCTTGGTTCTGTTTGTTGCGCCGAAGCTGTTTGGTGAAAAGATCACGTTACGAAAACTTGCGTATTCGATTTGTGCGATGGCAGGCGTATTGGTGGTTGTAATGGCAGCTGCTTCAACGAGTGGCGCACATTTGGACGGTGACCTTCTTGCTGTTCTGAACGTAGTTATCTGGACCACGTATTTTGTGATGTCAAAGAAACGGCGAGATGAGGGGATTCACTCGTGGTCATTTATTGCAGCTGTTTTCTTTTGTGCTGCAATTATTGTTTTGCCGTACGGGGCAATTACAAGCAACGACCTTGGCGCGATGCATGCCAGTGATTGGTGGTACATCATTGGCATGGCATTAGGGCCAGGTGTAATCGGCCACGGAATGATGACATGGGCACAAGGCCACATTGATGTGTCGCTCGCGAGCATGCTCGGTCTCATCAGTCCGGTTATCTCCACAATCTTGGCGTGGTTCTTCTTCCAACAGTCGCTCACCCTGCTGCAGTTACTGGGTGGGGTCATTGTTATGGCATCCCTGACGGCCCTTGTGCGTTTACAGGGCAAGATGAGCGCTGAAACGCTTGTGGTGCACGAGACATAGGGCAAGTGGCACCACGGGCCATTCTCGCTATGCTGTAGTTCCACGCGGATGTGGCTCAGTGGTAGAGCATCACCTTGCCAAGGTGAGGGTCGCGGGTTCGAATCCCGTCATCCGCTCCAAAGATGTAGGCCCCCTTTTTATGGGGGCCTTTGTCGTATCTGAAGGGGG
>CAIZMV010000003.1 GCA_903934195.1 uncultured Acidimicrobiaceae bacterium
CGTCAAGTCATCATGGTGTTCTTTGGTGAAGCACGTTGGAATGACCATGCAGAAGAAAATGGTGCGCATGGTGATCACACG
Source organism: uncultured Acidimicrobiaceae bacterium (assembly GCA_903934195.1). Classification (GTDB taxonomy): domain Bacteria; phylum Actinomycetota; class Acidimicrobiia; order Acidimicrobiales; family Ilumatobacteraceae; genus UBA2093. The sequence continues at coordinate 82 of CAIZMV010000003.1, forward strand.
CCGCATGAAAGCCCATGGACAATGGTGACACCTCTCGTTGTACTTGCCGGTTTGTCAATTGTGGGCGGAGCAATGCAGTTGCCGTTCTCAAAGAGCACACATTTCCTTGAACATTGGCTTGAACCAGTAATTCATCATTCGGAGGTGTCCATCTCTGGCACATGGGCATATAGCAACAAGTGGCTGTTACTTGTAGTTGCAATCATCATTGCTGTTGCCGGTGTCGTTGCCTCCATAGCGGTATATGCCAAAGGCAAATTCAAAGTTATTGAGCCGAAAATACTTGCTGATGCATGGCGATACGACTCTGCTGTATCTGCGATAGTCGGTGGTCCAGGGCGAGCAGCCTTTGGTGGCGTTGCTGCATTCGATGCGAAAATTGTTGACGGTGCAGTGAATGGAATTGGTACAGAAGTTCGTGCTGCCAGTGGCCTCTTGCGCAAAATGCAGAGTGGGCTTGTCCGCTCGTATGCATTTGTAATCGGTCTTGGCGCAGTGGTGCTTCTCGCTTGGTTCCTTCTGAGAGGAATTCTCTAATGCACGCTTCATTCCCAATTCTGTCGGCTCTTGTCCTATTGCCAATTCTTGGTGCAATTCTCATCACCGTTATCAGCAACAAGCATCTTGAGTACGTGAAGCTAATCGCGATGCTATTCAGCGTTGGTATTGGCGGCATGTCAATCTGGCTACTGGCTTCTTTCCATTCTGATGACTCTGGGTTCCAGTTTGTTTCTCAACATGATTGGGTGACCGCATGGGGAATTTCGTGGCATCTTGGTGTTGATGGTGTTTCTTTATTCCTCGTAGTGCTCACCGGAATACTTTTCCCGCTAGTGATTCTTGGTGTTGATCCACATCATGATCACAAGCGCTATTTGGCATGGTTGTTGTTGCTTGAAGCTGGTGTGATGGGAAGTTTCCTCAGCCTTGACCTCTTCTTGTTCTTCATCTTCTTTGAAATTGTTCTTGTGCCGATGTATTTCCTCATTGGTGGATGGGGATACGACAAGCGTGTCTACGCAGCTACCAAGTTCTTTTTGTACACAATGCTTGGTTCGGCGTTCATGTTGGTCGGCATCATTGCTACCGCTGTCCTTGCGCGTCGTGATATTGGGTACATCACCTTTGATTTGGTGACTCTTGCTGAACAAGCAAGTTTTGCTACTAATACGGGCCGTTGGCTGTTCGTATCTTTTGCAATTGCTTTTGCCGTGAAGGTACCCATCTTCCCGCTTCACACCTGGTTGCCCGACGCGCATACACAAGCACCAACTGGTGGCTCTGTCATCTTGGCTGGTGTGCTGTTGAAAATGGGAACGTACGGGTTCCTTCGCTTCGGTCTGTACTTGTTCCCAGATGCAGCCGTGTGGGCGAAACCGGTACTGCTAACACTCGCAGTCATCGGAATTATCTATGGTGCGATCGCTGCAACAATGCAGACTGACCTGAAGCGACTCGTTGCCTATTCTTCGGTTGCCCACCTTGGATTTATCGTTCTCGGTATTTTCGCCATCACATCACAATCGCTGACAGGCAGTGTGATGCAAATGGTGAACCACGGTATTTCAACTGGAGCTTTGTTCTTGTTGGTCGGCATGATTTACGAACGACGTCACACCCGTGAAATCGCAGAGTTACGCGGTATTCAGTCTGTTGCCCCAATTTTCTCTGCGGCATTCATGATTGTGATGCTGAGTTCAATTGGCGTTCCGGGACTTAACGGATTCGCCGGAGAGTTCCTGATTCTGATTGGTTCTTTCCAGTCCGCACGGTGGTGGACCATTGTCGCTGCGACCGGTGTCATTCTTGCCGCGCTCTATTTGTTGTGGGCATACCAGCGTGTGTTCCATGGTGAACCAGATGAGGCGAATTCCACTTTTGCTGAGTTGACTTTGCGCGAAGGCGCCTTGCTAATGGTGTTTATTGGTCTCATCGGATTTACTGGCATTTATCCAAAGCCGATGCTTGAACGAATTGAACCGAGTATTGACAAATTGATGGAACATGTGGTCTCTCATAGTGACTACAAAGCACCAACCACACCTGAAGTTAAAACACCTGAAGAGAAAACACCTGAAACAACGAAGGTAGAAGGTCACTGATGGTTTTTGCATCGACACTCGACGGCCCATCAATTCCTTGGGTTGAACTAATACCTGTTCTTTCTTTGTTGGCAGGTACATGCTTCCTGCTTCTCGTCGGTTCAC
>CAIZMV010000004.1 GCA_903934195.1 uncultured Acidimicrobiaceae bacterium
CACCATATGAACCTGACTGCGAGAACGATTAGTGAGGCCGGCAATGTCTGAAGCCGAATGCTCTCTTGGGCTGCGCCCCAAAATGCACAAGACATCACTTTCGACACCTGGGCTCACGACCATGAAGGGGTTGTCATCACTGATATGCGGGAATCTCATACCACTATGTGCACCTGAAGCAGGGCTGATCGGAAATTCATACGTAATCCGCGACCCACTTTCGAAAAAGTGTTCGTTTTTCCGAACACTTTTGTTCCGGTTGTTCGCTTCTGATGTAGGAAAAACCGAACGCTATTCAGCAATCATGCGGATGTCAGCGACAACTGCTGCGTGATCACTTGGCTGAACACCGCCAACGGTGTCGACGCCTGCAAGCCAGATTCGTGATGGGTTACCAATAGGCCGAGGGCGTGGCCATGACACGAAGATGTAATCAAGCCTGCGATTCGGCCATGTTGAATCGCCAATGTACGGATTATCGCGACGCCAAGTAAAGCCGGCACCTTCGCCAGCGATTTCCCACAGATCAGTAAAGACAAGCCCAGGTACAGCAGGTGCGCTGCGGCCAGTCAACATACGAATTTCATCAGAGTCAGGAACGGCATTGAAATCACCTGCCATGAGAACCGGAACATCAACTTCAGGATCATTGCGAAGTTGATCAACGATTCCGCTGAGCGCTTCACATTGCGCAATACGTGTTGCAGATGCATCAAACTTGTGATCAAGGTGAGTACACACAGTCCACCATCGACCGAATGGAGTTTCGAGTTGAGCGACGACTGCACGTCGGTAACTAGGTGCACCTGTGACGTCAGGAAGTCGGTGCACTTCCCATGATGCAATCGGCCAACGCGACAGAATCGCATTTCCCAAGCTGACGCCGTTGTCATACCAAGGGCCTTCTGTACGAGCCACATGCATGTTCAGTTCATCAGCAAGCCATTGCACTTGGTCAAGGCCGCCTTCTTGGGCCCACACCTCTTGTAAGAAAATGATGTCGGCGTTTTCATTGCGCAACGTAGTGAGGATGGCCTCTTGGCGGTCGCGCCAAGGCCCGAATTGCCACCACAAGTTCCAGGTGAGAATACGTGCCTCCATGGCGCATACGGTACAACCACATAGGCGAGACTGGAGCCGTGCCCGCTACTTCTATCCCCCCTCTCGCTGGAGTCTTTGGCGGTGGCGGCCTCTTTGGCATCGGATTCGCTATGGGCGTACTCGAGGGCCTCAAACCCCGCGGCATCGACCTCTCCGAGGTTCCGCTACTTGGCACTTCGGCAGGTTCGTGGGCGGCAGCTGCAACGGCCTTTGAAGTGCCATTCCAGGTAATGGCCGACATGCGCGTGCCCTCATTTCCCAATCCGAAGCCAGGACTGCTCGCCGGTATCGCTCGTGAAATATTCGGTGATCAGAAAGATCCACTCATTCATGTCATGGCATGTTCCCTACCCCGACTACAGCGAACCATGCTCGACGGAGGGAAATATCCACTCAGCGAATTGGTTGCAGCATCATCTGCTGTACCCGCTTTGTTATCCCCCCATGCAGTGAACGGAACGCGTTTTGTCGATGGCGGTGTGCGCTCTGGCACCAGTGTTGATTACGGCCCGCACGCAGAAAATCTCGTGATCATCGCACCGTTAGCAGGAGCGATGTGGGGACCGTTTGCTCGGTTCGTCGACAAAGGCATGTACAAAGAAATTGCACAATGGAAAAAGCGCACTGGTGGCAAGGTGTTGATTTTTTCTCCTCGCAACAGTGCCGCCTCCATCGCACGAAACCCTGTGCACTTATTTGACAAAGCCCGCGCTATTGAGGCCTACCACTTAGGTCGCGAAGAAGCCGTGACGTTCGACCTCACATTTTCGTAAAGAAACGACTATTGCGTAGCAAGGCTGGCGCGGAATTCGCCTTCAACAATTAGCGCGGCGATCTCTGGAGATGGTTCGCTGAGGCGCTCGAGTGTGACACCAACAATGTCGCCCGCAAATCGATACACGTGTGGGTAGAAACCAACTGGCGCACCTGTATCCATGCCGACATCAAATGATTCACCACTCATTGAAAAGACAATGGGGACACTTCGTTCGACATACGTGTGAGCCGCAGGTGACCCATCAACCAGCAACACTGCGTGACCGCCGGCTCCGAATCCACCGTCATAGACAAAGTCAACAATTATTTCGTGCTGGCCTGGTGTCAATGGTGTCGCAGAAGTAGCAACGAAGTGATCATGACCCATCCAGTTGTAGTGATACACAGGACAACCGGAGTCATTGACATACAAAGTCCATCCGGCCATGTTGCCGCCCTGGCACACAATCACACCGCGTGATCCGGCCTGTGGCACAACAACTTCAGCTGTAATGCGAAACGAACAATTCTTGAGGTTCACTACTGAACGTTCTGGCATACGTATGTGGTCAGCGGTGTACGTCATTTTCCTTAGCCCACCAAGATTCTCAGGCGGCACAACGGTCATGCCCAATGTGGAACCGGGCTCGCGCAATGGGTACACATTGTTGCGTTTCGCTTCAGAATCAAACAGCTGCAGTAACTCGGCGAGCTTGTCAGGAAACTCGGCAGAGAGATCAACACCTTGCGAGAAATCTTCTGCAATGTTGTACAGCTCCCACTTTTCCTGTGGGCCGTCAAATGGCACCATGCCAAAGCGATTCCAGGGCACTCGCCCATGGAAACACGACGCAATCCAACCATCGTGATAAATCGCACGGTTACCGAACATCTCAAAGTATTGAGTAGAGCGAGTCGAGGGACCATCGTTGCCGTCCATCGCGTACAACATTGAAACTCCATCAACAGGCAATTGTTGTAACCCGTTCACCATTGTTGGAATCTCTACGCCAGCAGCGGCAAGAAGTGTGGGCATTACATCGACGACATGATGAAACTGTGTGCGCAGCCCACCAACATCCGTGAAACGCTCTGGCCATTGCACGGCCATTGCATTTCGCGTGCCACCAAAATGTGACGCCACTTGTTTCATCCACTGAAACGGCGAATCAAGAGCCCATGCCCACGACAAGTTGTAATGGTTTTCACATCGAGCGGTTCCGAAATCATCCATGTGCTCAAGG
>CAIZMV010000005.1 GCA_903934195.1 uncultured Acidimicrobiaceae bacterium
ACGGCCGTGAATAACAAGTGTCGGAGTATTCAGATTGCGAAGCTTGTCACTGCGATCTCCTGATGCATAAATGGCCGCAAGTTGACGATGTGAACCTTCTGGGTAAAAGCTTCTGTCGAATTCACGAGCAGCACGAGCTTTCGCCTCGTCGAGATCGAAGTACTTCTTTGAGCACCAGACGCTCCAGTTCTTTGCACCCTCAATGTATGTGGCACGGTCAGGTGATGGCGGAGCTAACAATGTGTTGAGGGCAGCTTCTGTTGGAGTTCCGTATGCAAGGTCACCAGTAACAGACATGATGCTGACGAGACTCTGAGTGCGATGCGCATGTTCGATTGCCACTGTCTGAGCAATCATGCCTCCCATTGATGCACCGATGATGTGCGCTTTCTCAATACCAAGATGATCAAGAACTCCCATTGCATCTGCTGCCATGTCTGACAAGGTGTACGGCACAGGAACTGTGACGGGGTCGCCCATGGCTGCCTGCATAGTTACTTTGTCTGTTTCCACCATGACACCATCGTGTTTGTACGACAAACCACAGTCACGGTTGTCGAAACGCACAATGTGAAATCCCTGCTCGACAAACAGTTGTAAAAACTCTTCTGGCCATGCAGTCATCTGGGCACCAAAGCCCATGATCCACAAAAGAGTCGGATTCTTTGGATCGCCCAAAGTGTCGTATTCGATATTGATTCCGTTAGGCAAAATGGCTTGAGGCATATATCTATTCTCACAGGTAGGCCCGCCTGTGAGAAAAGCGGAGAAATCAGCTCAGTAAGCGTCGCTTTTGCTCAAGGAATTCGTCATCGGTGATGGTTCCTCGGTCGCGCAATGCTTCCAGACGCTCTATTTCTCCTGCGATGCTCATCGAGCCTGGCGTGGCCTCAGATCGCATTCCACCGCGTGCCTGAATAGTTGAGTGAATGATGTTTTGCACTCTTTCAGGCTGAGCGATATCAGTAAAAGTCTGTTGGCCATCTTGGCCGCCCGATTCAATGAGCAAGTCACCGACGCCGAGCATCCGCTCCACTACCGATTGACTGAAGTTCACGTTATTTACTCGTTCTAGGGGAATTTCAACCCCATCACGAGACACCACGCCTTGCCTGTAGATGAGCCGATGGGATGTGACGACGAAATACGTGGTGCGCCATTTGATGAGATGCACCAATACCCAGGCAGCGCTCACGATGATGGCAGCCATTCCCAGATACCCAATGGCGTCTTCGAAGAAACCAGACGGCATCTGAGCCCGCAACAGCAAGGTTAAGAACATTGACCCAAGGAGGGTTGACACTGACGATCCGAAATACCACCAGTGTGGATGGAGGTCTAAAACGATGTTTTCGTAGTCATTCAGCAATCGCCGAGGAAAGGGCATGGAAGAAAGGGTACAACCGCCTAGTTTCAAGGCGTGACATTCCTGCACCAGCCCCAGACAGAATCCGGCCACACGGCTGATTCCGTGCTTGCCGGCCTCGATGCGCAACAGCGCGAAGCAGTCACCGCACCAATAGGCATTGTTGTGGTGCGCGCCGGTGCTGGCTCTGGCAAAACAACAGTTCTTACTCGTCGTATTGCATGGAGAACATTGTCTGGCACTGCAGATATTGAAAAAACACTTGCAATTACTTTTACGCGACAAGCTGCAACTGAAATGCGCACGCGTCTTGCACGATTCGAACTTGAAGGCCGACCCACTATCGGCACATTTCACGCAATTGCTCGTCGACTGATGTTGCAGAACCTCGAAGATCGCAACAGACGAGCTCCGGTGATTGTCAACAACAGATCATCCCTGATGTCGTCGTGCATGGGTGACGATGCCAAACATGGTGGCGTCATGGACATGTTGTCCGCAATTGATTGGGCGCATGCACACATGATTGCCCCAGACGCTGCAGCCTCGGCACTTGCATCAGCTGGAATAAAAGTGCCACTTCCTGCACTTCGTTTTACCGAAGTATTCAAAACATACGAACAAACAAAACGTAAGCGCGGCGTTATCGACCTGAACGACTTCATGACGTCTGTTGTCAACGAAGCAGCCAAAGACCCGAGGTTTGCCGAATCGATTCGCTTTCAGTATCGCCACGTGTCCGTTGATGAAGCTCAAGACATGAACCCGCTGCAATATGCATTCCTGAAAGTTCTTTTGCCGGCCAATCCTGATGTGTTCTTAGTGGGCGACCCCAACCAAGCAATTTACGGATTCAACGGCGCGGATAAGGACTTGTTCGATTCGCTTCCAGGGTTCAACACAGGTGCCAATGTTGTTTCTTTGCCATCGAACTACAGGTGCACTCCTGAAATTGTGAAGATTGCGGTTGATTCACTCGCCAAGGACGGACAAATTGCAGATGCAGTGTCGCAACGCCCCAGTGGTGCAGTAGTTCGACTAGAGCGGTGCGCAACCGAAGCAGCAGAACAACAGCTCATCACCAAACTTGTAACGCGTGCTCATTCTTCTGAAAGGTCGTGGAGCGATATTGCGGTTCTGGTGCGCATCAACACAGTTGCCGACGGTATTCGAGACCAGCTAATTGCGGCAGGTATTCCTGTTCGATCATCGCGTAGAGGTGGTGCGTGGGCACGCGCAGTTGCCGCTGCCACTTCTTTAACTGGCCGCGATGACTTAGCCACATGGGCTGCAGACATTCTTGATACGGGTGAATACACACCAGACGAGGCTGATTTTCAAATCGCGAAACTAGTTCGTGACTTTCTTGATGCACACCGCTCTGGCGGAGTCGACGGCCGCACATTTGGGTCGTGGCTCGTAACATCAGCTGACATTGTGGAAACCGACGGCGTAGAGGTACTTACCTTTCATGCCGCAAAGGGACGCGAGTGGTCGTACGTCGTCGTTGCCGGCATGGAAAAAGGACTTCTTCCCCACCGCAGTGCGCGCACCGGCGCTGCCCGTAGCGAAGAAGCACGCCTTGCATATGTTGCGCTTACACGTGCGGCTGATGAACTTGTAGTTACGTGGACTGACCAACGCAATACAAAGTCGTCTGGACCGTCGCCTTTCCTGCCCACCGTCACCACTTCAGTTCCTGTAATCGATGCGCCACCTGAAGAGTTGCGCCGCATCGCCCGACAACGCCCTCAACAAGACCCACTTGAAGTAGCAATTGAGCAATGGCGTCAACTGAAGTCTCGCGTTAGCCGCATGGAGCCAAACGGAATCTTGACAACGACACAATTGCGCAACATTGTTCGGGAGAGACCAACTACCGAAGATGGCGTCGCCGCGATTACCGACGTTATTTTTGCTCGCCGCTATGCAGCAGAACTAATAGCAACTATTGATGCTGCGCTGGGCCGCTGAGATCGCGACCTTTGCGTAATTTGTCCATCATCTCAGTGGGCATTGACAAGAAAACAGCTTCAGCTTCCGCACACAATGTGTCGCCGATGTGCGAGGTTCCTTTTGTAAAGATCTTGCGACCTTCAATGCGATCAACCCAACCGCGATACACAATTTCTTGATGCAGTGGCGTTGGTGCACGGTATTTAATGGTCAGCGTTCCGGTCATTCCAGGGCGACCAGTAAGTGATTGCGTCATGCCAAGCACTTCGTCGAAAGCCGCTGCGATGTACCCACCATGTACGTGACCTGGTGGTCCTTCATATGGTTCTGTAAAAGTGGCTGTGCCAGAGATTGATCCGAATTCACCAAACGATTCATCTTTTTCCATCATCATCGGCATCGACAGCGGATTCATAGCACCGTAAAACGGACTGCGGTCTGTGAAGTGAGATTCCGCAGCGGCGCTGCCAGGAATGCCACCAGGAGCATTGATGCTCTCGAGCGCCTTCGAGAGATGAACAATTGCTGTGTCTAGATCTTCGATACCTGCCGTCGACATAAAAGAATCCAGAATCAGCTGACGCGTGACTGTTGCAAGGCGAACCCGAGCCCTATCGGCATCTGTTAATTCGGCATTTCGATCATGGAACGAAGGAAACGAAACGCCCTCAGATTGTTCCGAATTCGAATCGCTCACCGCGGACCAACTGTCAACAACACAGGTGCGTGATCACTTGGCTTTTCGCCTTTGCGAGCATTCCGATCAACTTCAGATGAAACAGACCGTTCTGCAACCGACTTGGTCGCAAGCAACAGGTCAATACGCATGCCATGGCCTTTATGGAATGAACCATTTCGGTAATCCCACCACGAATACAGGCCGGCTTCATCATGAAACCTGCGATACGTATCTTCCATACCGAACGCATTGACATGGGCCAGCGCATCGCGCTCTGGTTGGCTGACATGAGTGGCGCCTTCAAACGCTGCCATGTCGTATACGTCACGATCTTCAGGGGCAATATTGAAATCTCCTGCGACCACAACATCATCGGCTGGCGAACATGATGCATCGAGGTGCTGACGCAAACGTGACATCCACGAAAGTTTGTATTGGTAGTGATCATTGTCTAGTTCACGGCCATTTGGTACGTACACAGAACTCACTCGCACTCCCCCGCATGTTGCAGAAATGATTCTGGCTTCATGGTCTGCTTCAACACCATCGGCAAAGTTGGCAACAACATTGTCAAGACCAACGCGGGACAAAATGGCAACGCCGTTCCACTGGCCTTGACCAAAGTGGGCGCTCTCGTAACCCAATTCAGCAATGGCTTCTGTAGGGAACTTGTCCTGAGCCAATTTGGTCTCCTGCAAACAGACAACTTCAGGGGTGTTTGCTTCTAACCATTCCTGCACGCGAGGCAAACGAGCCTTCAGAGAATTGACGTTCCAAGTAACAATGACCACGCCATGACGGTAGTAGGAATGCCCCTACATTGACCAACTGAAGTGCAGTTAGCGCTTTTTTGCTGGTGCTTTTTTAGCTACAACTTTTTTGGCAGGCGATTTTGCGGGGGCCGCTTTTTTCACAGCGGCCACTTTCTTTGCGGGGGCCTTTGCAGCGACAACCTTTTTCACAGGCGCTTTCGCAGCAACTGCTTTTTTCACGGGTGCAGACTTCTTAGTTGGTGCAGACTTCTTCACTGCTGCGGCCTTCTTCTCTGGGGCAGCTTTCTTTGCAACTGACGGTTTGCCTGATGGTTTCGCGACTGCATCAACCACACCTGGTACCGCAAGATCAACACTGCGTCGTGCCGGGGTGTAACCAACAACAGTCAATGTCACTGAATCACCAAGAGTAAAGATGTCTCGCGCGCTACGTGGTTGTGGGTTTGCCATGTTGCGAAGCGGTACATACCCAGAGATATCACCAATGAGAGCAGTGATGCCGTTTGCTGCATACGACTGAACCACAGCTTTTACCTTTGAGCCGACTGGGTGTTTTTCAACAAACTGCAAATACGGCATGAGTTCATTAGCCATTTTCGCCTTGACACTCGGAGGTGGAGTCTTTGGAACCGGCATTGGCTTGCTTGCTTCTGGACTTGCAGTCGGCGACTCTTTCTTAACCACTTTTCCTGTTTTCACAGAACGACGGCTTGTAGCTCCGCGCACCGGAAGACGCTCAACAAACACCCAGCCGACAAGTGGCACTGGCTTTCCGCCAATAAGGCGACCTTCATCGAAAAGCCACTTGTACTTACCGTGAAATTCTTGGTAGCTGTCGTTTGACAAGATCGAAGCGTTCACCTTGTCTGCGATTGCCAGAACAAATGCGTCGCCTCTACCAACGGCACCCGCTGGGGGCGCAACGAGTTCATTATTTGCAATTGCCTTTTCGAACTCTGCAGATTCTTTTTTGGCGATTCGGTGTCCAAATGTCGCATCAACAACGACTGAGACCTTGGCATTTTTGAATTCATCCATCAAGGCCATGACGGCTTCGTGGAGTTGGGCGAGGCTGGGAACTGATCGACCCTCGGTTGCAATGTTCGATCCGTCGACGATGATGTGTTTTGTCACCCATTCAGTCAAGCACCCGAACCCGTCATCTGATGGGCAATCCGTCTAGCCTGTCGCCCGTGATACATAAGGAAATTCGTGCCGTCCTCTGGGATTTCGGAGGGGTCATCCTTTCCAGCCCTTTTGAGGCCTTTAATCGCTATGAAACGGCATCTGGACTGCCGTTAGATCACATTCGGCGGGTGAATTCCACTAATCCAGATGGGAACGCCTGGGCCCTCCTTGAGCGCAATGACATCTCGCCCCTTGAGTTCGATGCCCTCTTTGCCTCGGAAAGCGAGGCACTTGGCCACCGGATACCAGGCGCCGACGTGCTTGCCCTGCTGTCTGGCGATGTGCGCCCAGCCATGGTGGCTGCTCTTGACCTTGTTATCGCCTCTGGGTACCACACGGCGTGTCTGACTAACAATGTGGTGTCAACTACCCCCGACCCCTCACCACGACAAATTGAAGTCGCCGCAATCATGAAGAAGTTTGATCATGTGGTGGAGAGCAGCAAAGTTGGTTGCAGAAAACCTGAACCACGTTTCTATGAGATTGCATGCGAACTTGTTGGCGTCTCACCAGATGAATGCGTGTTTCTTGACGACCTAGGTGTCAACTTAAAACCAGCAGCAGCAATGGGCATGCGCACCATCAAAGTTGGCGACCCAACTATTGCTCTTCTGGAACTTTCAGACCACTTGGGTCTTCAGTTTTAAAAACCCGAGAATGTTTCGTCCATAAGGTCGCCATGTTCTTGGTCATGAATAGCTTTTGAACCTGTTGCAGGGCTTCCTGAGGCAACCCGCGCTGTATGACGTAAGTCGTACCCACGTTCTTTCACCCGCCAGATGCGGTGTTCAACGAATTGCCATGCACCCATGTTTTCCGGTTCCTCTTGAAGCCAGACAATCTCTTTTGCGTTCGGATACGAGGCAATTGCTTCATTGATTTGATCAATGGGGAATGGATACAACTGCTCAACACGAACTACAGCCACAGGAGCGGCGCGCTTATCGCGTTCTGCCATGGCGTCCCATGCCACTTTTCCGCTGCACAACACGATGCGCTTGACTGACGCCTTATCGCTAACGAAAGGATCATCCAGAACTTCTTGGAAAGAACCCGAGGTGACATCCTCAAGGCGTGAGCGACTCTCTTTCATTCGCAATGGCTGCTTCGGCGTGAAGATAACCAATGGCTTGCGAATATCACGGTGCAATTGACGACGCAGTACGTGGAAGAACTGAGCGGCTGTGGTTGCGTTGACGACTTGAATGTTGTCTTCTGCGCATGATTGCAAGAACCGTTCCACGCGTGCGCTGGAATGCTCTGGGCCTTGACCTTCGAAACCATGTGGCAACAACAGCACCAAGCCGTTTTGTTGCTTCCATTTATCTTCAGCTGCCACCAGGTACTGGTCAAGCACAATCTGCGCACCGTTAATGAAGTCACCAAACTGTGCTTCCCACATGGTGAGAGTGTTGCGGTTCGTATGCGCGTAGCCGTATTCGAAACCAAGTGCTGCATACTCAGACAAGAGTGAGTCGTACACCCAGAACTTTCCAGTTGCAC
>CAIZMV010000006.1 GCA_903934195.1 uncultured Acidimicrobiaceae bacterium
ACCACGGCGAACACTGATTTCTTTGCCCCACGTATCCGTGACGCGCGAGCTTCCGATGCTGGAAACAAGTTCAAAAAGGCCAAGCACGATGACAACCCCAATCAAGGCTGCGCTTGAGAAGCCAAACTCATCTTCGAACCATGGACCAAACGTGATGCCAAGACATTGGCTTGCGCCCATCAGCAAAAATGACGAGGCAAACACAAAGTAGGCATTGCGTGGAATTGAGCCGCGCAGTTCAGTGCGGACTGGTGCGTGCGCTTCATCACGCGGCAGTGCACTAGCAATCAGTGAACCAGTAACGGCCATTCCGATTGCACCAACAATGAATCCGGCACGCCAAGAGATAAGAGCGGTTGCAATACCCATGATTGCGACGCCAATGAATAGCGACAATGCCCACGAGGTCTCAATGATTCCGACAATGCGACCACGTCGTTCATATTCAACATGGTCATTCACCCAAACAATGAGCGCAGTATCAAACAGCACCTTTGCGCCACTGAGGAGGAACATTGATATTGCGAACTGCACAAGCGTGGTTGCAGTTGCTGCGCCAATGACTCCGAGGGTGATTGCAACCATTCCAATGGTCATTGATGTAATTCGGTTACCACGATCAACAATGCGCCCGAGGATGGGAGACCCGAGCCCGGCGAATTCACCGATCATGAGCGCCACGCCCATTTGCGCCACGCTGACATCTAGCCCACGAGCGATTACTGCAATGAACGGTGGAGCAAATCTGTAGCAAGCGTTCGATACCAAGCGACCCCACACAAGACGGTCGAGGTTCTTTCGAACAGGTGCAGCGTATGAGTTATCGACGAAACGAGAGAACATGAAGTTAGAGCTCTTCGCCGATGGCGCCGTGCTCGAGTAAATCAACAACGTCACCAATCTCAATTGGGCTCGGAGAACCCGGGCGCACAATGAATTGACAACCGCCCAAGTTGTAAATGCGTGAATCAACAGCTTTGTGGGAACGGCGCATCACTCGGATAACTCCGGCGTGTGCAACTACCAATACTTCACCGCCAGCAAATTGCGTTGCGATGTCAACAAGTGCGTCAGTAACTCGCGCAACAATGGATTCGTCTGATTCAAAACCAGGTGGGCGTTGGTGAGATTCCAAGTAGCCCGGCCAGTCGCGTTCAATCTGATTGTGCGTAAGCCCTTGCCATTCGCCGACATGGGATTCGCGTAAACGAACATCTGGTTCCATCAGCCCTGCACCGAGACTGTTGGCGATAATTGTGGCTGTGGTGCGAGCGCGCAATAAGTCACTCGAAACGATTGCATCAAACATGCCAAGTTTTTGTGCTGCGGCACGTGCTTGGTCAACACCAAGATCAGTAAGTTCAATGTCTGCTTGACCCTGCCAACGACCTTGAGCATTCCATTCGCTCTGGCCATGGCGCAGCATCAGGATTCGGGTAGCGGGGAGCACTCCACGATGATACTTGGGTAGGAAGCGTTACTCGCCTGATGTAATGCAGGCAAGGATTTCAAGAAAGAACTGATCCGCCATAGCGACCATTTCTTCATCAGTTCGATCTTGTACTGGGTGAGTGGTGTACACCCGTTTCATACTTGGCAAGCCAAGCGAAACAGATTGTGCAGTGCCAGCACTAACGAACTCTTCAGTTGCAACAAAGACACCTGGGATGCCTCGAAGTTCTAGATCTGAAATGTCATGCACACTGCATGACGTGCAACTGCCTCAATCGGCCAGTGCTTCTATGACCAAGTTGCACTGTGTGGCAATTTCTTGCCGTAAGTCGACTGGCGCGGGTTTGGTGAACGTTGGCTTTGAGTATCGCAACACTTTTGCGCCACGTTCGGTGAGAAGTTCTTCTATGCGATTAAGAAACAGATTTCCGCGC
>CAIZMV010000007.1 GCA_903934195.1 uncultured Acidimicrobiaceae bacterium
AGTACCTACCAGCTCGCCTTAGTAACGCCTGGAATTTCTCCGGCGTGAACCATTTCTCGAAGACAAATACGGCACAGTCCAAATTTGCGGTACACCGAACGGGCGCGTCCACACTTGCGGCAACGTGTATAACCACGCACCTTGAATTTGGGCTTTGCATTTGCTTTATTGATTTGTGAAATCTTTGCCATGACCTACCTACTTCCTCTTGCCGCCGCGGACAGGACCGCGACCCTTTGGCTTCTTACGTGCGGGGGGTCCACCCTCGTTGCCACGCTTGAAGGGAAAACCGAATGCATCGAGAAGGGCACGGCCCTGCTCATTGCTGACTGCTGTTGTGACAATTGTGATGTCCATGCCACGAGTGGCATCGATCTTGTCGTAATCAATTTCTGGGAACACGATCTGATCTGAAAGACCAAATGTGTAGTTGCCGCGGCCATCCCATGAGTTCACTGGCAATCCGCGGAAGTCGCGGATACGAGGAATTGCGATGGAGAGCAAACGATCGAAGAATTCCCACATGCGGTCGCCACGCAAGGTGACTTTGCAACCAATTGCTTGGTCTTCACGCAGTTTGAAGTTTGCGATTGCGTCGCGTGACTTTGTAACGAGTGGCTTTTGACCAGACAATGCTGTGAGGTCTGACACTGCGCCATCAAGAAGTGAAGGCTGCTGAGTAGCACGGCCTACACCCATGTTGACGACAATCTTTTCAAGCTTTGGAACCTGCATCGGGTTTGCCAAACCAAGTTGAGTAAGCAGAGCCTGCTTGATCTCAGCTTCGTAACGAACCTTGAGGCGCGGAGAAGTAGCGGTAGTAGCCATCAGACTTCGTCTCCTGTCTTTTTCGCAACGCGCACCTTGGTGCCGTCGTCTTTGATCTTGTAACCAACACGTGTTGGCTTGCCCTTGACTACGAGCATCACGTTGGATGCATCGATTGGCATTGGCTTTTCGATGATGTCGGCTTTTTGGTTTGCACTGCGAGCCTTTGTGTGGCGCTTTGCAATGTTGCGGCCTTCAATGATCACTTGGTTGTCTTTTGGACGAACTTCGATGATCTCACCTTGAGAACCAGCTTCTTTGCCAGCGATGATTTGTACTGTGTCACCTTTACGGAACTTCATGACTAGAGCACCTCCGGTGCGAGCGAGACGATTCGCATAAATTTCTTGTCACGCAATTCGCGGCCAACTGGTCCGAAGATACGGGTTCCACGAGGCGTGAGATCTTCCTTGATAAGAACTGCTGCATTTTCGTCGAAGCGGATGTAGCTGCCGTCTGGACGACGCTTTTCCTTCTTCACACGAACAACGACGCAACGAACTACTTCACCTTTTTTTACTGCGGCGCCAGGAATGGCGTCTTTCACAGTGGCGATGAAAACATCACCAATTGATGCGTAACGACGACGTGTTCCACCAAGAACCTTGATGCACAACACTTCTTTTGCGCCACTGTTATCTGCAACGCGTAGACGAGACTCTTGCTGAATCACTTTGCACGCTCCAGAACTTCAATGATGCGCCAGCGCTTGAGCTTTGACATTGGACGGATTTCCATAACGCGAACGCGGTCACCGATGTTGACATCGTTTGTTGCGTCGTGTGCGTAGAGCTTCTTGGTACGAACGACCATCTTGCTGTACTTATGGTGAGCAACACGCTCGACAATGGCGATCACTGCGGTTTGGTTCATCTTGTTAGAGACGACCATTCCTTCGCGAACCTTGCGTGCGTTGCGCTCTTCGGTGTTGTTTTGTTCTGCCATGTGACTACTCACTTCCCGGCTGCCTCGGCCGCAACGATTTCGCGCTGACGGATGAGGGTATTGATGCGGGCGATTTGACGACGTACTTTGCCCAACTCGTCATGCTTGTCGAGTTGGCCTGTTGCGTTGCGA
>CAIZMV010000008.1 GCA_903934195.1 uncultured Acidimicrobiaceae bacterium
GCTCGGAGATGGGCAAGCAATAAGAGTTACGGCGCGAGGCGTTCCACGCGCCACACAACGCCATTGCGTGTGTAACGGAAACGATCATGCAAACGACTTGGTCTGCCTTGCCAAAATTCGATCTGATCTATTGATAAGACATAGCCGCCCCAGTGTGGTGGACGAGGAACGTCACTGCCTTCGAAGCGTGCAGTTACTTCTTCGATGAGATCATCAAGTTCTTCTCTGTTGCCGATAACTGTTGACTGAGGAGAAGCCCATGCGCCAAGTTGTGAAGCGCGTGGTCGTGATGCGAAGTACTCATCGCTCACTGCGTCGCTAGCAAGAGAGATGATTCCCTGAATACGAACTTGTCGGTGAAGATCAAGCCACGCGAATGTTCCTGCGGCTCGTGAGTCGCCTGCAATCTGGTTTCCCTTTGCGCTTGTGCGGTTTGAGAAAAATGTTACGCCGTTTGCATCTATGCCGCGTGCCAGTAATACCCGTGAATCTGGTTTGCCTGTTGCATCAACAGTTGACAACACCATTGCATTGGGTTCAGTGATGCCAACTTCTTCTGCTTGGTGGTACCAGACGTTCAACTGCGTGATGGGATCTGCATGAAGGTCATCAATATCAAGACCTGCTGTCTCATATTGAATGCGCCGATCAGCGATGCCCACGGTTACGCCTTGGGTGTGATGTGCGTTGCGCCGCGCATATACGGGCGAAGAACATCAGGTATGCGCACACTGCCATCTGGTTGGCGATGGTTTTCGCAAATCGCTGCCCACACGCGAGGCACTGCCAAAGCTGAGCCATTCAATGTGTTTGCAATTTCAGTGCCCTTTTGGCCAGTGCGCTTGAAACGAATGTCTGCACGACGTGCTTGGTAATCAGAGAACCAGGAAACACTGCTGACTTCTAGCCATGCATCACAACCAGGTGCATAGACCTCAATGTCAAAACTGCGGTGGTGGCTTCCACCCATATCGCCAGTGCAGATTTCAATAATGCGATACGGCAGTTCCAGAGCAGCCATAAGCGCTTCTGCACGACCAACTAATTCAGTCAGTAATTCGGGTGCGTCTTCCGGGCGAGCAATAGCAAGAATTTCTACTTTGTCGAATTCGTGTGCACGCAACATGCCGCGTGTATCACGACCAGCACTTCCGGCTTCGCGTCGATAGCAGGGCGAATAGGCCATCAGACGCACTGGTAATTCAGCTTCATCTAATACTTCACCTGCATGAAGTGATGTAAGTGGAACTTCAGCGGTAGGAATAGCCCACAAGTCATCACGCTCAATTGCGTATGCATCATCTGCAAACTTCGGAAGGTGCCCAGTAGCGGTGAGTGTTGCAGTAGTAACAAAACTTGGTGGACGAATTTCCTCAAATGCATCAGCGTTTTGATCTAAAGCGAACTGACACAGTGCGCGTGCAAGAGTTGCACCAAGACCGCGCTGCATGGTGAACATTGCGCCAGCAATTTTTGTGGCACGTTCGTTATCAAGAATTCCAAGAGCCGTTGCGGTCTCCCAGTGAGGAACACGCTGATGTTCGCCAAACGTGGCGGGCAAATTAATGGGGCCCTTCACGATGGGGTTCTCATGATCGCCTGCACCGTTCGGGGCGTCAGGGTGAGGCAAGTTAGGAATGCGCAGCATGATTTGCTGCAGTGCATCTTGCACAGTGTCGATCTCGCTCTGTAGAACGCGCTCACGGTCTCCACCAGCGCGGCTGCGCTCCATAAGGGCTTCAGCCTCGTCGTTCTTCTTGTCACGACGTAAGGCGCCCACCTGCTTCGAGAGGTCGTTGACCTCTGCGCGCAGAGTGTCACGCTCGAGGCTCATCTCACGAAGACGAGTATCAAGGGCAACGGCTTCATCGACCTGGGCTA
>CAIZMV010000009.1 GCA_903934195.1 uncultured Acidimicrobiaceae bacterium
GACCCCACTCGCGAAGAAATCGCAGCAATTCTTGAAGGCGAAGCGTCATATCGCCACGACCAACTGTGGTCTGGCATGTACACACACTTTAAGAAGCCGTCTGATATTCAAACTCTTCCTGCGGCTTTGCGCGCCAAGCTAGATGCGCAGTTGCCAGAAGGGCTTATCGAGATTCGTCGTGAGACTTCAGAAAACGGTGACACCGTGAAGTTTTTGTGGCACCTTCTTGAAGGTAACCACCCCATCGAAACTGTTCTTATGTATTACGACGAGCGCGCAACAGTGTGCGTTAGCACTCAAGCAGGTTGCGCTATGGCGTGCGGTTTTTGTGCAACAGGCCAAGCTGGTTTTAACCGCCAATTGTCTCCTGGTGAGATCGTCGAGCAAGTTGTACGAAGTGCCCGCGAAGCAGCAACCAAAAATCGCCGTATTGACAACATTGTTTTCATGGGAATGGGTGAACCCTTAGCCAACGAACCAAATGTGTGGGCAGCTGTTGAACGAATCCATGGTGACATTGGTATTTCTGCTCGTCATCTCACTATCTCCACCGTTGGAATTGTGCCAGGCATCAAAGCATTGACCCAACGCCCTTTGCCAGTGAACCTTGCTGTTTCATTACATGCAGCACGCGACCAACTGCGCACAGAACTTGTGCCGATCAATGAGCGCTACCCCCTCAAGATGTTGATGGAGACATGCCGTGAATACCTGTTCACAAAAGGTCGACGCATCACATTTGAATGGGCACTTATTGACGCTGTCAATGACACTGATCGTGATGCGCGTGAACTGGCTGAATTGTGCTTGCAACTCACTCCAGCAGCACACGTCAACCTCATTCCGCTGAATCCCACACCAGGCTGGCCAACGGTCGGAAGTTCACCAGGGCGTGTTGCAGCGTTTCAACGCTTATTGCGCGACCTTGGCGTCAATGCAACAACCAGACAAAACCGTGGCACCGAAATTGCTGCAGCGTGTGGACAGTTGGCAGCAGGTCAGCCAGTGACCCTGAACGCATCACGCGGTCAGAGCAAGTAACGCGGATTCGCTACTCGCACTTTGTCTTCAACGACTGGGCGCAAGCGATTCAGAACTTCCACCAGACTTGAATCAAACTCCCCACTGCGAATAGCGGCGGCCAGTTCTGCGTCATCCGTCATTCCGAACGACGTCAGAACTTCTTGATGTCGGGCTTCTTGATCAGGACCAAGTTCAAGTTCACGACGAACAATGTCAATCATGTTGATTGCTACGCGTGTATGGAATTGCAAACGCCCATTTACACCGGGCAATAAGTCGCGTTCCATCCATTCATGAAGAGCTTCAAGAAGTTCTGTGGCTGTTGGCCGATCATGTGGGGCTGTCATTGCGTTCTTTCGGTGAGTAGTTCAATGAGGTCATATTCGTTTTCACACACACGACGGCCAATGGCAGCTAGTTCGTGGCTGCGTGCAATGCCCATCAGATGTGTTGCGGCTTGAGAGATACAAATGATTCCCCACTTCAACGTGCCAAGTATTTCCCACCAACGCACGACATCAGAGTCTGGTCGCACTCCGGTAACAGAGGCATACGCATCAAATAGTTCGTCATAAGTGCCGAGGCCTGCTGCTGGAAATGCACCGCCGAACCGCCATGCTCGTACACACAACCACCCAAGGTCTTCCATCGGATCTCCAATGTGGGCAAGTTCCCAGTCAAGAATCGCCGACAAACCGTTTTCATTCACCATGATGTTGCCGAGTCGGTAATCCCCGTGAACTAAACATGCCGATGTTGACTCTGGCTTGTTTATCTCTAACCAGCGAAACGTGGCTTCAAAGACTGGGTGGGGTTCTCCGAGGTCCCGCAAAACTGTCTGGTATCTATTCATCTGATCATCAGCCACAAGACCTGGAATTGACGAGGCATCTATCTGATGCAGATGTGCAGCCGCTACACCCAATTGTTTAGTCAAAACTTTTCGTGCTATATCAAACGTGTCGTCTCTGAGAATCTTTCGAGCAATTGTTTCGCCTTCCACCGCACGCACGATCATGAAGGGGGAATTCAGTTCAGTTCTGTCTGCTCCATCCACCACCAACTCAGCTACAGGCACGCCTGCGCTGTGTGCTGCAGACAAGACCTTCGGTTCGACTTGAAAGCCGCCAACGGTGCCCGCCCGCACCCGTTGAAGAACAAAATCGGCCCCATCAGCTGCGAAACGCCACGTCTCACGCGATGCCCCACCAGACAAGCGTTGAAGATTTGTGATGCTGGCTGCGTTCATGACGCGCGCCAACCCTTGCTCAAGTTCCTCGTGTGCAGAGCCGACCATGTCTCTACTCTGTCACGCCCGATACCGTGTCTTCGTGCCCAACGACTCTGATGTTTCACCAGTGCTGCGGACCAGCAATGTCAGCATTGTCAGAGAAAGCCGCCACATCCTTGATTCGGTATCTCTCTCCGTGTCGCCTACCGACAGATGGGTGATTCTTGGGCCAAATGGATGCGGCAAAACCACTCTGCTTCGTGTTCTGTCGTTGTACCTACACCCATCGTCCGGGGACATCTTTGTGCAGGGTCGAGCATTAGGAACATTCGATATTCGGCCCGTTCGACCACGCATCGCATACATGTCTGCATCCCTTGCTTCTGAGATTCGCCCCGTCTTGACGGCAACACAAGTTGTCATGTCTGCAAAGAATGGCGCCTTAGAAACCTGGTGGCATTCATACTCCGACCAGGACGCACAGCGCGCTGTGGAGTGTCTCGATCGGCTCGGTGTTGCGTGGTGTGCTGATCGAGAACTTGGTGCTTTGTCATCTGGTGAGCAGCAACGTGTTCTACTTGCACGCGCATTGATGACAGACCCGATTGCCCTATTGCTTGACGAACCAACTGCGCGACTTGACTTAGGTGGGCGCGAGAACCTCATCAGACTGCTGCATGCCTTTGCAACTGACAACCCA
>CAIZMV010000010.1 GCA_903934195.1 uncultured Acidimicrobiaceae bacterium
CAAACCACCTGCGGCAAGACGATCAATATTTGGTGTCGCTATTTCTGATCCGTAACAACCAAAATCGGAATAGCCCACATCGTCAAAAACGCAATACACAATGTTCGGTGAGCCCGGGGGAGCAACTATGTCCCCGTCCCAGGATGGTGTCGATTCCGCCATTGTGCGTCCGATTTTTTGCTCAGCCATGCGGCCCCCCTTTAGTTCTAAACGAAACTTAGTGGAGCGAGGGGTGGCCCGATTCAGCCAGGCCAGGTTGTAGCGCAGTCCACCAAAGCGTCAATCAGGCTTTCAGTGTGTGGCGTTAACCCAGGGCCTTCCCAATCCCACCACAGTGGGCTAGAGCCACGCACACGCGGCGGAAGTTCCAATTGCACACCAGCGTGTTCCACCACGTTGACTGGGTTGTCTTGATGCATACCGCGAAGATTGTTTGGAATGTCATCGATGTCATCAAGAATTGTGTAGGCCGGCAGGTGTGTACGAAGTAAGCCACCGAGATGAGTCGCAAGCCTGCGATTGCGTCCACCAAGAAGAAGTGATGTGAAGAAACCGGCACGACCAAAACCATGCACAGTGATCACAATGTTCACATGTGACAGAAAAGATGCGAGTACAGGTGATTGATCAGCTGTGACTGTGTGCGATGGAAGATGCCATTCAAGATTGTCTGGTAATTGAATGCCGTAATACGAAGCACCAGCGCGTTCTGCAGCACGTGATGCAATGGTGTCGGTCATTTCTTCAAGTGCGCCACCATGAAACGCCATGAAGCCGAACGTGGATCGCAATATCGACTCTTCGGTGACGTTGTCGTATTCAAGCAGCTCTGACAGATTCATGATTACTTGCTCTGTAGTGAAGAACGGCGGATGACTAATCCGGCAGTTGCGATAACGACACAGAAAACAATCAGTAGCGGGTACACGCCAGCATCTTGCAAGAACTGCACAACGTTTGTTTGCCAACGCTCAACACGAGATGTCACTCCGTCTGTTCCGCGATCAGTAATTGCGCCCAACCAGTACCAAGACAAATACAGTCCTGTTAGCACGACAAAAACAGCTGAGACTTTGTCAAACCACTTGAAGCTCTTTTTGATGTTTGAAACCAGGCCAACGCGGGCAAATGCCAATGCCACGGTGAGCGACGTAACCAACAGGCCCATTCCAAGGCCATACAGAACAATGCTGATGACACCAGAAACAAAGCCATGTCGATTGATAGAACCAAGGATGACAGAAATCAAAAGACCGATCGTGCAACCAATAGAGGCAACGGCGTACACGATGCCGAATAAAAACATGTTCCATGTAGTCCGTTTGCGTTGGATGGAAACATCTGGCTGTGCAATGGGCAGTTTCCAGCCGAACAACATTGCAATGCCCATTGCAACAAGTCCGATACCTATTACGAGTGCTGCGTATTTTGCGTTTTCTGAAATAACAGTCGTAAAGGCACGTGAGATTATTCCGACGACGAGAAACAAACCGATAAAGCCAGAGGAAACTGCAATGCCAACGCTGAGGCCACGCCGCAAAGTTGTGGTCTTGTTTTCGTCTTCGCGATTCAGTTCAGTACCTAGGTAATACACAAGGTATGTAGGCAACAGCACAAAGCCACACGGGTTGACTGCTGCCATAACGCCCAGAATGAAGCTGTATGCGAAGTTTCCCTCGAGCGCAATCATGGCGAAACTTTCAAATCCTTCGTGAGAATTGATTCGATCTCAGCTG
>CAIZMV010000011.1 GCA_903934195.1 uncultured Acidimicrobiaceae bacterium
CGCGACTATGTATTGCGCACCGTCGAAGAGCGCGGAGTGCGCCTGGTACGCCTCTGGTTCACTGATGTGCTCGGCACATTGAAGAGCTTCGCCATCAGCCCTGCTGAATTGGAAAACGCACTTGAAGACGGCATGAGTTTCGATGGCTCATCTATCGACGGCTATTCACGTATCCAAGAAGCAGATGTTCTTGCAGTTCCAGATCCGAACACATTTGAAGTGCTGCCATGGGTTGATAACAAAGCAGCTGAGGCTCGCGTCATCTGTGATGTACGCAACCTTGACGGTTCCATTTTTGAAGGGGACCCGCGCCAAGTGTTGCGTCGCAATCTTGATGCTGCACGCGCCATGGGATACGAATTCCTTATTGCTCCCGACATGGAGTACTTCTATTTCGAGCCACCTGTTCGCGGCCAGATACCAGTGCCTCTTGATGAAGGTGGTTTCTTTGATCTCACTACAACTGATGTCGCATCATCACTGCGTAAACAAACCATTCGCACACTCGAGACAATGGGTATTCCTGTTGAGTACTCATTCCACGAAGATGCACCAAGCCAGCAAGAAATAGATCTGCGTCACACAGACGCTCTTTCCATGGCTGACAGCGTGATGACTTTCCGCATGATTGTGAAAGAAATAGCAGCAATGAACAATGTGCACGCCACATTCATGCCAAAACCACTAGAAGGTGTTCAAGGTTCTGGCATGCACTTGCATCTGTCATTGTTCTCCGGCGACACCAACGCGTTTTATTCAGCAGATGACCCGAACAACTTGTCACCCGTTGCAAAGTCATTCATGGCTGGCCTGTTGCGCCACGCTTCCGAAATAACAGCCGTTACAAACCAAACGGTGAATAGTTACAAGCGTCTTGTGCCTGGTTTCGAAGCACCCGTACACATCAGTTGGGCACGCAATAACCGCAGTGGCCTTATTCGTGTACCAATTCCAAAGCGCGGAAGCGTTAGCGCCACTCGCATTGAATACCGCTCGCCAGACCCTGCATGCAATCCATACCTTGCGTTCTCTGTCATTCTTGCTGCCGGCATGAAAGGTATCCGCGAAGGATACGAACTAGAGCCAGAGGCCGACGCCAACTTGTTTGAGATGGATGATGCTGCTCTAGACAAGTTGGGTATTCGTCAATTGCCACAATCACTAAACGATGCACTCAAAGTGATGGAGACATCGGAGCTTGTACAAGAAGCTCTAGGTGAACACATCTTTGAATGGTTCCTTCGTAACAAGCGTCATGAATGGCGCGAGTACAAAACTCAAGTCACCCCGTTCGAACTCAATCGCTACCTCAAGTCGTTGTAATCCCGCTTATGGCTACTTCCGACATGATTGTTGTGTTCCCCGCGAACCCCACTCCTGATTTAGCGCGCACCCTTGATTTAGGTGGCTATCGCTGGAAGGCAGTGTCTGGCGCAGACGAAGCCGGCAAATGTGAACCGCAAGCTGGATGGATGGGCGCAATCATCGCGTGTGATGAAGACCCAGAAAATGCGTGGGCATTTGCTCGTGCATTACGCAAGCGTGACAATGCCGTTGATTCCGTCATTGTTCTTGTCTCTGGCACACAGCTTGGTGATCTTGAATTGCGCGATGACTTGTTTGACGATTTCTGTCTCACACCGTTTCATCCGCGCGAATTAGAAGCACGACTACGTCATCTCTTTTCCAGCACCGAAAGCGGATTGCGCCCAGAACTTGTTGAACACTCTGGTCTGATTCTGAACCTTGAGACATACCAAGCAACGTTTAACGGTCATGCTCTTGACCTCACGTTCATGGAATACGAACTGCTGAAGTTCCTTGCACAGAACCCCGGCAAGGTGTTCACACGCGAAATGCTTCTGTCACGCGTGTGGGGCTACGAGTATTACGGTGGCGCTCGCACAGTAGATGTTCATGTTCGTCGTCTTCGCGCAAAGCTTGGTGAAGAACACGCCAACTTGATTCAAACTGTCCGCAGCGTTGGATATCGCTTCGGCCAATCTCGCTGGGGATCTTGACCCGCTTTCCCGGCTGGCAATATTGACCACCTGAGCGCCAACTCTGACCATTGAGACCCGTTGCTGGAGTTTCATCCCGTGGTTCTATGGTGTGGTGATGTCATTAGACGACAAAGTAACAACGACCATCGGTCGGGATGCACAGTTACGCCTCGTCGATGACGCATTTCTTAATTACGCCAACCGAATCAGTACGTCACTTTTGTTTTCGGGCGAACCAGGAATCGGAAAATCTCATCTACTACGTGAGATAGTTCAACGCGGTCGATCACAATCATTGCGTGTCATACCTTTGCGCTGTCTTCAAAGCGACAGTACCGAACCCTTTGCGTTCTTCCAGCGCCTCGGAACAATCCTTGAAGTCCCGACTCCGGTAACTCTGGACACCGATATAACACGATTCCAATTTGGCAGAAACGTCCTCGATGAAGCTGCGAAAATTCCTACTCTGATCGTCGTCGATGACCTGCAATGGTGCGATTACCTTTCTTCCATTGCCATCGTTCACTTATTCGATTACTGCACCGCTTTGGGTCTCGGACTCATTTTTTCCACTCGCCCGATTGAAGAGACCGACGATGAAAATGTCATCACTAATTTGCGCACTTTGTCGCGGTTGATGAATCATGTTCCGCTTCTTGGGCTGACGCGCTCCGAACTATCACTCATGGTTACAAATGAAGTGGACAACGAGCTCCTGCCATCCACTGAAGACTTTCTTCATCGGCTCACTAATGGCAATCCATTTTTTATTCTTGAACTATTGCGCACCAACAACACATCAGAATCGTTGTTGCATGTGAATATTCCCCGTGAAGTCGAGACCATTCTCGACCAACGCATCAACCTCATGGAAGATCGCGAAGAAATCATTGCAGTTGCTGCCCTGCTCGGCGTACAAGGCGAGAGACGGATACTCAGCCAAACTCTTGCACTCCTCGGTTTCGATGACACAAAGGTCACTGCAGTTCTGCAACAGGCGGAGCATCTCGACCTATTGACACTTAGTCTCACCACCTACGAATTTCGCCATGCCCTGTACACTCACCGACTCATAGCTCGAATGTCATTTCTGCGCCGGTGTTCATTTCATGGCGCGATAGCAACGACGTTGTTCCATGATTCTCGGTTTCTTGCTGGTCTCACGCACCTAGTTGCTGCAGGATCCTCTATTGATCTTCAAATCGGTGTGCCATTGGCGCGTGTCTCATTTGAACTATCCGAAGCAAAGAACGACCACGCTGGCATTGCAGACGCCGGCACTTGGCTACTTGAGTTTGGACCTACAGACAATGCGTCACGAATTCAAACTTTGATCACTTTGGCTAAGGCGCAGCTGGCGATTGGTCGTCGAAGTGACAGCAGAAGAAACGCTCAACTTGCAGTTGAGATGTCTCGAAGCGAAGGCGATGTGGAGTCTGAAGCAACCGCAATCATGCAATGGGCTGCTCGCTCAGATTTCACCCCCGATCGTGCACCAATCATTGCAGCATTCGAGAATCTCAATCTGACAGCACTGAACATCGAGACACGCATCAGTGCACTCAGTTCATACGCCCTTGCTGTCACAATGATCCCAACTGACGAATACGTCTCTGTCTCTTCTGCCTCCCATCTGATCTCTGCTTTTGGTGATCAGTCAATGACCAATTTGAATAACGAAACATCTCATTCAGCCGCATGGAATTGGGTTGTTCAATCCGACCTTGCTCGACAACTCTCGCAAATTGCTCTCGATGAGGCCAAAGCCAACCATGCTCTTCCCATATCGGATGCCACCGAAGTGCAGGCCCTACTTGCATGGCGTCAAGCGCATCGAGCACCTGAATTTCTAAACGAGCGAATGCAAGTCACCAATCGTTTAATGACACTTGTGAACGATGCAAGTCCCCAGGTGGAGTCAGTTCGTTTTTCTCATATTCTTGATCTTTTGGAATCCGGTGAATACGCCAAAGCTGATCTTGAACTTGCTGCCTTTCTCAACTCCGCTCAATTCGGAGGAAGTTTTATCGCGCAGTGGCGCAGCGAATTCATTCGAGCCGGACGCTTGATTTCCCAAGGACGCCTGGGTGAGGCACGTGAGAGTTCCATGCGAGCACACGAACGCGGTGGATTCGCCGACGAGCCTGGTCGCCTCATTGTGTTACTTGAACAGCAGGCCATCATTCTCATTGAATCGATCATTCCGCCAGAGTTTTCAAAAGTTTTCACAGGCGAATCAATGGTGTTGTCGAATCACTATGCACGAATCACCGCTGGCCTTGCTAATGCCGCGCTCGGTAACTCCGCCCTAGCGGAAAAACATGTACGAGACTCATTGGAGATTCTGCGCGACACCGACCGCGAGGCAGCGTGGTTATCTACCATGACAACATTGGTGGAGACAGCACATTTGATTGGCTTGTTTGATGTTGCATCCGAAGCTGTTGCGTTGTTAGAGCCTTTTGCAAAACTGCAAGCAACCTACATCGGCAGCACATCGCGCGGCCCTATTCGTCGTTACCTCGGACTCGCCAAGCATGCTGCCGGCAATACCCAAGGTGCAATCGACGACATCTTGATGGCTAGAAATGAAACCACTCGATCAGGCGAACATTTGTGGAGCCTCGCCTGTTCAGTCGACATCCTCGAGATTCTTGCGACAACAGATCCACAACGTGCGCTTCTACTTGTTCCCGAAGACATCATCATTGAAGCCGAGGCAACAGAAATGAAATGGCGCGCATTACGCGGTCGCGCAGCCCTCTCACGCGCACGAAATACGCTCGCACAACAGTTGGGCCTCACCGACCGACAGTGCCTCGTGCTTCAAGGCCTCAGCACGAACAGCACCATCAACGAGATCGCCGACACCCTTGGCTTCAGTCACTCAACGGTTCGTCAGGATTCCATAGTGATCTACCGACTGCTTGGTATCAGTGGCCGCAGCCACATCGCCGACCGAGCCCGCGAATTGATGCTGCTGTAAACGGCAGCACCCACGGGCTACGACGTCGTGACGCTCGGGCCTTTCCACACAGTTTTCTTGCCACCTTTGGTAACCGAAGTAACTGTGAGCGCATAAGTCACTTTCTTTTTTCCTGTCAAAGTGGGCTTCACAGTTGCACCAGATTTTACCGTGATGGTTTTCGTTATGGTTGAGCCCTTCTTCGGCTTGAGCTGAAGAATGTACTTACTCACTTGATTGATCGGCTTTGTTGCTTTAGGCACCACCAACAACACCATGACTTTGGTCTTGCTCACGCCAATTTCTGCATTCTTTGCGACCGCACTTGACGGCATCTTGCTAATCGAAATCGATTTGCCTATTACTTTTGAAATCGGGACTGCGGGTACCGAACTACTTGTTGTTGTTGTTGTTGTTGTTGTCGTCGTCGCAGCAACTGTCGTCGTCGTTACTGGAACTGTCGTCGTTGTTGAAGCGACTGTCGTCGTCGTTACTGGATCAGTTGTCGTTACCGGAACCGTGATGTCCGGTGGAGCCTCGACAAATGAAACCGCAACTGGTGTCGAACTGCCTCCATCGCTGCCATCACCAAGTACTCCGGAGTATTTCATTCCCCAACACTTCACCGTGGCATCCGCTAGCAGCGCGCATGTACGAGAACTCGCAGAAATCACTTTGACAACATTCGCGAGGCCAGAGACTAGAACTGGAGCAGTACTAGCGATGACTGAGCCATCACCAAGTTCGCCATACGAGTTGTTGCCCAAACACTTTACTGTGCCACCGTTAATCACAACACATGTATTGGATGCACTAGCTGAAACCGAGATTACGCCAGTAAGCCCCACAACAGCCACTGGCGAATTTCGATCTATCTTCGAGCCGTCACCAAGTTGGCCATAGTAGTTGTATCCCCAACACTTCACCGTTCCACCAGCCAACAACGCACACGAACTGAGAGAGCCCGTATTTAAGGACTGAACACTAGTAAGTCCAGGAACTTCGACCGGCGCATTGCGATCTGTCATTGACCCATCACCAAGCTGGCCCTGTCCGTTGTATCCCCAACACTTCACCGTGGAATCAGTCAACAACGCACACGCGTGCCCGTACCCGAGTGACAACGACACGACACCAGTCAAACCAGTCACGGCAACCGGCGTAGACGAATTAGTTGTAGTGCCGTCACCAAGTTGACCGAAAGGGTTATATCCCCAACACTTCACCGTGCCACCAGTCAACAATGCACAAGATGAAAATTCTCCAACTGCCACCGCCGTTACATCAGTCAGACCAGTCACGGCAGTCGGCGTAGACGAATTAGTTGTAGTGCTATTGCCAAGTTGGCCATATTCATTTTTGCCCCAACATTTCACCGTGCCACCAGTCAATACCGCACAAGAATGATCACCTGCTGCTGCTGCAACTCCTATGACACCGGCAAGTCCGGCGACTGCGACGGGAACATTGCGCTTGATTGTTGTGCCATCACCAATTTGGCCTGCATCGTTACTACCCCAACACTTCACCGTGCCATCAGTCAACAACGCACATGAATGGCTCCCTCCTGAAGCCATTTCTACAGCGCTGAGGTTAGGTACAACAGCCGGCACTGGTCGAAATGCCCCTAGTCCATCACCAAGCTTTCCGGACGCTCGATCTCCCACGCATTGCACAGATCCACTTTGCAATAATACGCAGGTGAAACTATACCCAACACTCACTGCAGCAATATTGGTGAAACCCACAGACAGAACAGGTGTCGACCTGTTTGTGAACGAGCCGTCACCAAGCTGGCCCACACCGTTGCTACCCCAACACTTCACCGTGCCACCAGGCAACAACGCACACGAATGCGTCCACTTCCCCGACAACGACACAACCCCAGTCAAACCAGACACCGCAACCGGCGTCAACAAGTCAGTTGTTGCGCCATCACCGAGCTGGCCATAGAAGTTGTACCCCCAACACTTCACCGTGGAATCAGTCAACAACGCACACGAATGATACGCCCCGACCGACAACGACACGACGCCAGTCAGACCAGTCACTACAACCGGCGTAGACGAATCAGTTGTAGTGCCATCACCAAGTTGACGGAATCTGTTGGAACCCCAACACTTCACCGTGCCGCCGCTAATCACCGCACACGCCTGATCTGGCCCGAGTGAC
>CAIZMV010000012.1 GCA_903934195.1 uncultured Acidimicrobiaceae bacterium
ATTTCAGCGAACAAATTCTTCTCGAACTTGCATTACGTCTTGAGAGAGAACGACCATGGCCATTAGTTGCAACGGGGGCACCAATATGAGCATTGATCACAGCCAAGGACCACTCACCGGCATTCGTGTCGTTGACATGTCAGTAATGATTTCAGGACCACTTGCAGGTATGACACTTGCAGACCAGGGAGCTGAAGTCATCAAAGTTGAGTCACCTGGACTTGGCGACATGATGCGCTATCTCGGGTCACAAAAGAACGGCATCACAGGTATTTATGCTCTGCATAATCGCGGCAAGAAATCACTTGTTGTAGACCTAAAGAAGCCGGAAGGAACTGAAGTTCTTCGCTCACTCGTTGCAAGTGCTGATGTGCTGATTCAAAACTTTCGTCCGGGTGCCGTAGAACGTTTGGGTTTCGGTTACGAAGACGTAAAAGCCATTAATCCGAACATTGTGTATGTCTCTATTGCGGGCTTCGGAGCAGATGGCCCAAGCAGTAACCGTCGCGTGTACGACAATGTCATTCAGGCAGCCTCCGGCCTTGCTTCTGTACAAACAGACCCTGCAACTGGCAAGCCAGCAATCTTCAAGCACCTCATTTGTGACAAAGTCACGGCGTACACCGTTGCCCAAGCAATCACGGCTGCGCTGTTTGCACGTGAACGTGGTGCAGGCGGCCAACACATCACTGTCTCCATGCTTGATGCAGCAATTGCATTTACCTGGCCAGACTGCGCAATGGACGTGGCTCTTCTTGACGAAGATGCATTGCGAACAGCAACAATTTCATCGGCTTATTCAGCCATGGAATTCAAAGATGGTTACGCAACATCATCTGTTGTCACCCAATCTGAATTCGAAGGCTATTGCGCTGCACTCGGAGTGCCCGAAGTGGCCAAGGACGAACGATTCATAGATCGTGAAGCACGAGCTGTTAATGCTGTTGCTTTGAAAGAAATCGTGGTTCGTCAATTGCAGACTATTTCTGTGCACGATTTTCTAGAAGGTGCGCTTGTTCACGATGTGCCGGCTTCAGGGCTGAACACATTGGCGACAGTTATCGATGACCCACAGGTCATTCACAATGAAACATTCTTCATTCGTGAACACCCACAAGCTGGCTCAATGCGCGAAGTGCGCAATGCCCCACGCTTTAAGGGAACACCAACAAAGACACAGCCGCCAGCACCTGCCATGGGTGCGAATTCAGACGAGATTGTCTCGTCTCTTGGTCTTGATGCAGCTGCCCTACGAGCAGCCGGAATTATCTTCTGATTATTTCGTGAGGCTTCTGCCCACGATCTCTTTCATAATTTCCGTAGTTCCGCCATAGATGGTTTGGATACGACTATCTGCCCACGCACGTGCGATTGGGTATTCCAACATGTAGCCGTAGCCACCGTGAAGCTGCAGGCACTTGTCGACAACTCTGTTCTGCAGTTCAGTCACCCAGAACTTTGCAGCTGCTGCTTGTTCAGCAGACAAACGTCCTTCGCAGTGCAATTCGATGCACCGGTCTACATAAACCTGGGCAATTTGAACCTCTGTTGCAATTTCAGCCAGAACAAACTTTGAATTCTGGAATGTTGCAATTGACTGACCGAATGCTTTGCGGTCTTTTGTGTAATCGAGTGTTGCC
>CAIZMV010000013.1 GCA_903934195.1 uncultured Acidimicrobiaceae bacterium
ATGGCTGAATTATCAGGTGCTGCTTTTCCAGGCTGGTTACGTGAACGTCTTGAATCCGGAACATCGCCAGAAGACGTGCGTCGAATCGGTGTAGAAGCCGCAACAGAATTGTGTGCCCAGTTGTTGTCTGCAGGTGCCCCCGGTCTTCACTTTTATACTCTGAACAAATCAACTGCTACACGGGAGATATACGCCCAACTGGGTCTTCCGGTCGCATGACCTATTTCTCTCATGAGTAATCAGAACGATCAATCCACGCACATAGGCGGAACACCAGCATGGGGGACCCGTAGGGGACCTGTTGTGCCGTACGTTCCTGCACTAGACGGCTTGCGCGCACTCGCAGTTATTGCAGTGATTGTGTATCACGCAAATCATCAGTGGTTAGGTGGCGGGTTTCTTGGTGTCGAGGTTTTCTTTGTCATCTCCGGATATCTGATCACGTTGCTCCTTATTGCTGAACGTGAACGTTCTGGCACAGTTTCACTCGGTAATTTCTGGATACGTCGAGCCAGGCGACTGTTGCCGGCATTGTTCACGTTGTTGCTCGGAACCATTGTGTATTGCGCCTTGTTTGACCGCGATCGTTTGGGCATGTTGCGTGGCGATGTTGTGGGCGGATTTCTTTATGTCTCCAATTGGTTCCAAATTTGGAGCGGTTCGTCGTATACATCAGCTTTTGCTTTTGCACCACTTCGGCATTTGTGGTCACTGGCAGTGGAAGAGCAGTACTACATCGTGTGGCCGCTCATTATGTTTGTATTGCTTCGTCGAATCAGGCCAAAGACTCTGCCGATTCTGGGCCTGGTGTTCACAGCCTTCGCCATTGCTATCGCCGTAGCAACAGCAATGATTTATCGCACTGGCCCCATCGACACGTTTGCGAACACTCCAGAGCAATACATGTCAATTTTTGGACGCCGCGTTGTCCGCATTGATTTCCTGTACCTCGGCACCATTACTCGTGCCAGTGGGTTATTGCTAGGTGCTGCACTTGCCACAATGTGGAGACCATGGGCATTGCGCCGGGGACGTGCTGGTTCAAACGCAAATGGACTTGATATGGCCGGAGTTTTAGCGCTATTCGCGCTTGGCTTTATGTGCTGGAAATTTCGTGAAGTTGTTGATGTCGCCGATGTTGGTATGACTGGATACGACTTGTTGTACCGCGGTGGTTTGATTGCTGTAGCAATTGCCACAGTTGTTGCAATTGCTACCGTGACGCACCCGCGATCTCGGTTGGGCAAGTACGTCATCGGAACACCATTATTGGTTTGGATTGGTAAGCGCTCATACGGCCTGTACTTGTATCACTGGACTATTTTTCAGGCGTATCGCAAGGCCGCAGGAAATTCACTAGACGTGCGTGAGTTTGTCGCACTGATGGCCATAACGGTCGTCATCACCGAAGCGTCGTATCAGTTCATTGAAACTCCAATTCGCACGGGGAAGGCGTTGGCTTCTTATCGTTCATGGCGCGCACGTGGTGGCACCATACGTGGCCCATTGGGAATTGTGCTTGGAACTTTGGCTGTTGTTCCTGTGTTCAGTGTGGTCAGCATGGCCGGTGCACGTGTAATGCCAGATGACATCACTGCTGGCCTCAATGAAAACGAAGGCGCAGTAACTCGCATTACCACTACGACAATCGGCGCCGGAACAACAACCGTTCCCGCTGCTCCCACGACCACTCTGCCCCGCGGAAAGATGGATGTGTTTGCGGTGGGTGATTCGGTGATGTTGGGATCAGCAAAGAAGTTGAAGTCGTACGGCATCACGGTTGACGCATCGAAGAACAGACAAGTCATTGATGCTGTACAGATTTTCAACTACTACAAATCTGTTAACGAACTAGGTGACGTTGTTGTTATTCATTTAGGTACAAATGGCATCACAAAGGCTGCAACATTTGAGCGAATTCTTAAGCCGCTTGCAAATGTCAAACGCGTGGTCATTCTGACAATGCGAGTACCAGGTCGCGCTTCTGAACAATTGAATAATGCGGTCATCAATAATCTTCCGGCCACACATCCGAACGTGTCCATCCTTGATTGGCACACATTGTCAAAGCCACATCCCGAATGGTTCAATTCAGACGGTATTCACCCCAATGCATTAGGGCAGGACAACTACGTGGCTCTGATTTTGCAGGCAATCGGCCGATAATTCAGCGCCCAATATGGCGCTTCCATTGGGAACATGTACCCCATATTGCCTACGCTTAGAGACATGACATCACCAGTTCGTATTGCCGTTACCGGCGCAGCCGGCCAAATTGGCTACAGCCTCCTTTTCCGTATCGCTTCAGGCGCAGTATTCGGCCCTAACCAGCCAGTCATTCTTCAACTGTTGGAAATTACTCCGGCACTTGGCGCATTAGAAGGTGTTCGTATGGAGCTTGATGACTGCGCGTTCCCACTTCTTGCTGGTGTTGTTTGTACTGACAATGCTGAAACTGCATTCGGCGATATCGACGCAGCTTTCCTTGTTGGCGCAATGCCACGTAAGGACGGCATGGAGCGCGGCGACTTGCTGAGCGCAAACGGCGGAATCTTCAAGCCGCAAGGAAAAGCACTTGGCGTTGCAGCAAAGAAAGACGCAAAGATCTTGGTTGTTGGAAACCCAGCAAACACCAACGCAGTAATTGCTATGAATAATGCACAGGGTCTCGACCCAAGTCGTTTCACCGCCATGACTCGACTTGATCACAACCGCGCCATGACACAGTTGGCAGTCAAAGTTGGTAAGCCAGTTACTTCAATTAAGAAGATGACCATTTGGGGTAACCACTCAAGTACCCAATACCCAGACCTCTTTCATTGCGAAGTTGATGGCAAGAATGCAGCTGCATTGGTTAACGATCAGGCATGGATTGAAAATGACTTCATTCCTACTGTTGCAAAGCGTGGCGCAGCCATCATCAAGGCACGTGGTTTGTCATCAGCAGCATCAGCAGCAAACGCCGCCATTGATCACATGAACTCGTGGGTTCTTGGCACTGCCCCTGGTGACTGGGTGTCAATGGCAATTCCATCCGACGGAAGCTATGGCGTTCCCGAAGGCATCATTTCCTCGTTCCCGTGTGTTTGCAAAGATGGCAAGTACAGCATTGTTCAGGGTCTTGATATCGATGACTTCAGCCGTTCACGTATCGATGCGTCTGTTGCCGAGCTTGTTGAAGAGCGCGACGAAGTAAAGAAGCTAGGCCTCATTTAATGAGCGTTGCGGCACTCGTCGATACAGACAGGTGGCCGTTAGATAGTGCTGAATTGCACAGGGAACTGAGCGACACTTTTACCAAGGAAAACATTGCGATTCTCCCTGGTTTCATTCGTGAAAATGCAATTAATGGCTTGATTGCCGAATGTGACGAATTAGCAAAAGTGGCGTACCACACCACTGTGAACGCTGATCTTGAAGTGGTTGCGTACGACCAATTCCCAAGAGACAGC
>CAIZMV010000014.1 GCA_903934195.1 uncultured Acidimicrobiaceae bacterium
CTCTCCATATTGTTCAATTTCTGGCGTGGGTACTGATGTCGTCGTAACTGCTCTAGCTGTTGGTTCATGTGTGATGTTGGTGAACAAGGCCGCTGATTACAACTATGACGCAGCAACAGAGATAACTCAGCTCTTCATGATTTATGCGACACGTAAATTAACGGTCGACAGTGGCTCATATCAGAAGGTGTACCAGTATTCAGGAACAACTGTAGACGTTCTCCCCACAGTAAAAGTCGACGGTTCATTCTCTGTGTCGTACGACATGCGAATATCTGATGAGACAAGCAAAATCAGTGGCCAACCGATTTGTAGCTTGACTTCGAAATACGATCTCCATATCACCGGAGTCGGTATTTGTAAGTTCTTTGCTATTGATACTGACAATCAGTACTTCTTTTCGCAATCACCGATGCAGACGATCCATGTGGTTGCTCCCGGCGACACCACGCTCCCAACCGTGACGAGTGTTGTCGGATTCAGTAACGGGATTTTCACGACTGGTCAGAAGATTTCTATCGTGGTCACCATGTCTGAACGTGTGATAGTCACAGGTACGCCACGCATTCACTTAAATACGGGCGCTTCAGGCCGGTATGCGAACTATGTATCAGGCAATTATGCGAATACTTTGCTTTTTGAATACACCGCTCAGGCAGGAGATCAGACCAGTGATCTTGACTATGCAAATGTTTCAGCTCTGCAGCTAAATGGGGGATCAATAGATGACTTTTCTGCAAACTCGGCAGATATCACTTTGGTGTCCCCAGGCTCTGCGGGCTCATTGGGGTACGCATCAAGTATTGGCGTAAACCCAGCAGCGACAACGACGAGCACCACAACGTCTACAACGACGACTACGGTTCCTATTCCGACTGGTCTAACGCCAACATTCTCTAATGCTGTTCCAACGATTGATGGGTTTACATTCACAATCACAAACTTCTCGGCCGATTACACATACTTTCTTGCGGTGAGTCGAGGTTCAATTAGTCGAACTAATGAAGTGGTGACGGTGACAGGCGTAGACCCTGGTGAAACTGTGGGAGTGTTGGTTATCACGGATCGATCTGGATATGCACAATCCGATAGCTCCCTGACCGCTGCAGCTGCCACTACAACTACAACAACTTTGTCGCCAACGACGACGGTTGTGCAATCAACTACAACAACGTTGTCGCCAACGACGACGGTTGTGCAATCAACTACAACTAGCTCTGTTGCGCCAGAGGACTCAACGACTACAACAGTCGCCGGTATTTCTCAAGTAACGACGACAACAATTGCCGGCGTTTCAACAACAGTTGCACCGAAGTCTGGCAGTGTTGCAGAATCCAGCCCTACAATCATCGTTTCTGCGCCGTCAGGTTCTGGAGGAGTGGCCACGATTGTTGCATTCGTTGCACCAGTAGTAACACGAGTACTGCTTATTGGTAAATCCACGACGATCAAATCTCTCGCAACCTATTTCAAGTTGGTTGCGCCAAGCGGGGCAAAGTTGTCCGCACGAATTGCGAGTAGTTCAGGGAAAATCTGCCGCATTGTGTCAACTTCGGTCAAGGCTCTAAAAAAGGGAACCTGCACATTGTCGATAACGATGAAGCCAAAGAAGGGTAAATCGCTGACCAAGTCTGGAAAGATCTTGGTGAAGTGACGTTTACGTCAATACAGCGGCGGTAAGCCGTAATGCATTGCCACCTAATACTTTTTGAAGTACGCCATCGGGCACGTTCATATTTGTTAGCCAAGCAATGCAGGCAGTAACGCTAAGAGTGGTGTTCGGGCAATCAGATCCGAACAAGATTCGGTCGGGGTGGCGTGCTATGTGTTCTGCTGTGATTGTTGGGTGTTCCGTTACAACTGGTGTTAGATCTGCGTGCAGCGATGGGTGTAAGTCCATAAGGGCAATTGCTTCAGGCGCTGCATGGTGTCCGCAGTGGGCAAGTATCAAGGGCATGCCCGGAAACTGATCAGCCACTTCGCCAATAGCGGGAAGTTCTTCAGCATCAGTTCGTCCATTCACGTTGTGACCAAGGTGCACCACAGCAGGAAGGCGGCGTTCAGATGCAAAAGCGAATACCGGTTGCAGTCGCACATCATCAACAGCAAAGTTGCCAACCGAACAATGCAGTTTCAATACTCGTAGTCCGAGCGCATCAACCGCATGACGAACAATGTCAACTGGGTTCTCGTCGTCAGGATGAATTGTTAAGCCACCAACTACGCGTACTGGCGATTGTGCAAACTGAGCAACGGTTTCGGCTGATGCAGCATTAAGCCCTTCAGCAACGCCAGCTTTATGTGCGTACGGCAGCGTCCAAATGGCATCAACGCCTTCGCTCGCCAGTGTCTCGATGACAACTGGGTGATCATTGGGGTATGCGAGCGTGAAGGTTGAACTCACCCCAGCATCAAAGAATGCCCGTACCTTCTGTCCGAGGCGACCCGGTAGGAGATGCACATGTGAATCAACCACTGTCATGCCGTTTATTGCCATGCGGTCACAGTAGTCACTTCCTGCCGTGCGACAATGTGTCATGGCTACTTTCGCTTTTGACAATGAACTGATCCTGACTGGCCCGTTTCGTGCCCCGCGCCAGATGTTGGCGGATCAGGAATATGACGGCCACACGAGCGTGCATGACGACGCCACGGCCGACAAGTTGGGATTACCAGGCGCGCCCATAGAAGGGCCAACACATTTCAGTCAGTTCGACCCATTGGGAGTTGCGATGTGGGGCAGCGCGTGGTTTGAACATGGTTGCATTAGTTCCCATTTTGAAAACATGGTGATTGAAGGCGAAGAAGTGCAAGCAACTGCGACACGCACGTCTGCAACATTGGCACGCATTGGCGCGGTGAAGTCAGACGGCAATTCAGTTCTGTCAGGAACCATGACCCTTGGGCCGAAGCATTCGGAAACAGAACTCGACCGCCGGCTTGCGGCTCTCAAAGATCCGGGCGAGTTGTTCATCATTGATCAATTGCATGTGGGAGACAAAAGTGCACCCGAGCGAGTATCAATGTCATTTACAGAAAGCAACGGGCACCTGTATCCGTTTTCACT
This sequence comes from uncultured Acidimicrobiaceae bacterium, assembly GCA_903934195.1. Lineage (GTDB taxonomy): Bacteria > Actinomycetota > Acidimicrobiia > Acidimicrobiales > Ilumatobacteraceae > UBA2093. The sequence goes on from CAIZMV010000014.1 coordinate 3,068, forward strand.
GAACGATAAGTTGCAGATGATTACCGAACCTTCGCCGTGGTACGCATCTGACACTGCAGCGCAATCGCCATGGGGTCGTGCTGTTATTCCGACTGAAATGGTCAGTGTTCTCGCTCACAAAGTTGGTGGAGTTGGCAAAGTTCGTGGACCTGCGGTTGGTCTGTTTATTGACTTAGAAATTCGCATTATCAATGGCCCACTGTTTGTAGATACTGAATATGAATTGGTTCACGAAATAGTGGGCATTGGCCAAAGCCGACGCGTTGAGAGTTATTGGACACGCACATCAATCACTGATCCGGCATCCGGTGTTCTTGTAGCAACCGTGTTGCTACATCAAGGTGTTTTCAAGGCTTCGTACGACAAATACCCTGCCGACAAATTGGCACCCTAAATCTCGACGCGTGATCCGACTTCAAAGATGCGGTCAGTTGGCAAGTTGAAGAAACGGCCTGCACTGTCTGCGCCGCGATTAAGCCACACGAACAAATGCTCTTGCAGAGGGTTCATTCCTGGGGCTTTACCGGCCACGATTGATTCATGCCCGAGGAAGTAGGTGACATCTTCTGCGTCGTATTCAAGACCGAAGTGGGTCAAGGTTGAAAGAACTGCAGGCACATCAGGTTCATCCATGAAGCCAAATGTGATTTGCACTTGGAAAACTCCCGGTGCAACTTTGGTGATGTGGGCGCGATCTTCTGGCGCCACACGAGGTTCTTCTGCGGTTTCAATCGCCACAATCAACGTGCACTTATGGAGAACTTTGTTGTGCTTCAAGTTGTTTACAAGCGCAGGTGGGGCCTTGCCCAAGTCTTTGAACAAGAACACTGCAGTGCCAGAGACGCGTTTTACGTCTTCAGTTTCATCGAGTACTTCCTCGATAGGGCGTTCTCCGCGATGGATGCGCTCAGCAACAAGGATGCGACCGCGACGCCACGTTTGCATCTGAACCATCAGAATTACTCCGACTGCAAGTGCAAACCATCCACCATGAGGGATCTTGATGAGGTTGGCGCCAAGGAATCCCATTTCGATGATGAGCAGCGGAATACAAACTGCAAACGCACGGAATTGACTCCAATTCCACTTATCCGTGAGCACCTTGAAAAAGATAAGCGTGGTGATAACCATTGTCATTGTGACAGCTATTCCATACGCGGCTGCCAAGTTACTTGAGGTACGAAATCCGAGTACAAGTCCGATACACGCAATCATGAGACCCCAGTTAACGAGGGGAACATAAATCTGACCTGAATGGCTTTGAGACGTATGGCGGATTTGAATTCGGGGCAGGTAGTCAAGCTTGACTGCCTGAGCCGTGAGAGAAAACACCCCTGATATCAAGGCCTGAGATGCAATGACGGTTGCACATGTCGCTAGCAAAACAATGGGGATAAGAAGAGGCTCTGGAGCCATTCGGAAAAAGACACTTTCAACGGCTTCTGGGTTCGCCAAAAGAAAAGCTCCTTGACCCCAATAGTTCAATACCAATGACGGCAACACCATCCCATACCAACCAAGCGTGATGGGACGACGACCAAAGTGGCCCATGTCTGCATACAGAGCTTCGCCACCGGTGACAACCAAAAAGATGGAGCCAAGTGACAAAAACGCCTTGCCAGATTCGTGCGTGAAATAACGAATTGCATACATGGGGTTAACTGAACTGATGATTCCTGGTTCCGGAATGATTTTCGACAATCCGAGAAGCGCCAATGTTGCAAACCACACCATCATGATTGGTCCGAACACTTTTCCTACGGCTCCGGTGCCTCGACTTTGCACCATGAACAAACACATCAAAATGGCGACGGCAATAGGAAGAACCCAGGAAGCAAAAGCGGGAGAAACTTCCTCTAGGCCTTCCACTGCGCTCAATACTGAAATTGCCGGCGTAATGATTCCGTCTCCGTAGAGAAGTGCAGTACCGAATACTCCGAGTGAAACGAGCAGGCCAGCCTTGGTGGCAGTAGAGCCACGCTTCGGCATCACGAGAGCAGTTAAAGCCAGGATGCCGCCTTCACCTTTGTTGTCAGCGCGCATAACAAGCAGGAGGTACTTAATCGAAATGATGATGACAAGTGCCCAGAAGGCCAGCGAACAAATACCGTAGACATTGATGGGGTCGACTGTCATCTCGTGAGATTTCTCAGTGAACGCTTCTTTGAATGAGTACAGAGGGCTAGTACCAATATCGCCGTACACGATGCCGAGTGCGCCAAGGGCTAGTGCGGCGGTGCCTGCTTTGGTGTGGCTGTGCTCACCATGCGGTTCATGACCGGTAGAAGGTTTAGATGGCTGTTGTGATGCCGCCTCGGCATTGCGTCTAGCGCGCTTGACCGAATCTACGCCGGCTGTTTTGTCTGATCCCACAGGAAGGCAACACTACTGCTCGGTAGGTCAAACTCCTATGCGCGACGCAACGGGCTTGGTGAGAGGCTTATCGAGACGAAGTGGGGTACGGCAACCAGGTTGCCGCTTCAAAGTCATACAGCTTGCAGGCCTTCGTTGCCTGCAGGTATGCCTTCAGCGAGTACTTCGAATAACGCACAGTGTCAGGGAAAGCTTCAGCAATCGCGGCAGCTGCTTGTGGCAACTTGTGAAACGGAATGCGGGCATCAACGTGGTGGGGCACATGAACGAAAATGTTGTGGAACCAGAGGTAGTTAATGAGGCGCGGAGTGTGAAGAACAGTGGTTGATTCCATCTGGCCGTTGAACTGGGTCCACTCTTTACGAGTCCACCAACGAATGTCAGGCGCCACGTGGTGAACATAGACAGTCCAGCCGATGATTTGTGTGAACAGCAAGAACGGAACAACCAAAACTTTCATTGGCATCCAGATTGCAGCAGCAACACCGCCAGTGAGTGCGCCAATAACAACCAATACTGCAGTAGCCAGAAGTAGTGCTGAGCCAAGTGTGATTTTGTCGCGAACGATTTCGTCGTGACGCTTGCCGGGCGCGTTGAAACGCCACATCTTTAGCCACCACACTTCACGAAGGAAATAGGCGCCAGAACCAATGCACGACCATTCAAGACGATGACGAAGTTTCTGCATTCCGCTCAGTGCTTCATAATCGGCAACGGTGAGTGGGTGCCACACGAAATCAAAACCTTGGCGAGTGGTGTAACCGTGGTGAATACGGTTGTGTCCGAGATCCCATGCTGATTCACAATGAACACTCGGGCCCATGCACAACTGGGCGATGATGCGATTCGCCTTGCGTGAATCAAGAAGTGCATTGTGTGATGCGTCGTGACCTAAAACAAAAAGGCCTGACACTGCAAGACCGGCAAGTAGCCACCAGATGCCAACTGCCCACCATGTATTCGTAAGAACTAAAGCGACTGTAGGAACTGCGTACAACACAGTTGCTTGAATGAGTGCTCGCGTTGCGCGCAGGCGGGAACGTTCGTAACAAACGGGCGGGATAATGGCGCGTACATCGTTAAGAGAATTTTCCCGTGGGGCTGGCATTGTCGGTGATTCGATACTCACCCCCACAGGTTAGATGCCTACCTACCGTTAGGTAGGGGCTTTCGGCAGAATCTTGGTCACAACTGTCGAGTGGGGTTACTTCATTCGATTCCGAAGCTGCACGAAGACTTCAGTGCCGACAATCTTGGATAACTCATCCCCAAGGCTGTCAAGGACAGAAGTTTCGCCCACGTATGCATCAGTGCCCTCGGTGCAACACCAGGCCATTTTGGTGCCGTGGTCACCCCAATCGGCACGAGACCACCTGCGCACGGTGGCAACTTCCACGTTGTCGTCGCGCATTTCCCAATCGACCTTTATGGGTAACTGCCAACAGACCGATGGTTTCCAGTCTGTGGGTGATTCGTCGAAGTACTCAGCCGCCAAATGCAGTGCGCAGCCTTCGCCCCCTGCAAAACCGTTGCGGTTGTGGAAAATGCACGCGCCGTCAAGTACTCGCGTTGCCGAATACGACTCGTCTGCAAACACGGTGCCTGAATTTGCCTCGGCGTGAAACTGAAACAAGTGAGCCGGAATAGTGGCAGCGGCAGCCGACAGATCACGAGCTTCATCAATTCCGTCTAGTTCTGCCCCGAGGGAACAACAGCCGTGCCCGAGCGATTCGTCGGCTGTGGCGTTGATTCCTTTGCACCCCTTGCCCCAGATACATGTCCAGTTGGATGCAAGAAAATCACGGTCAAATCGCCAGACAGTTTCCCCGGCGTCAATTTCCTCGTAACTGCTCACGAGCCCACGATAGGGCGGGTGTCTAACTATGTGACAATGGTCTCGTTATACAAGGATGTGAACATGATCAACCATTACCGTGCTGCCCGTGCCGAGCTTGATGCTCCAGGATCACCTTTTGCCACCACGATGTCTGAAGTTCGTGGTGTAACTATGAAGACATTCGTGTCTGCTCCACCCACGATGCGTGTCATCTGGGAGAACTCAATTGGACATGCTGACAAGGATTACATCGTCTACGAAGATGAGCGTTACACGTACGGAGACATTCATGCTCAGGTGCGCAAGCTTGCACAGTACTTAGTAGAACATGGCGTCACGCCAGGAACTCGCGTTGCACTTGCCATGCGTAACTACCCGGAATGGGTAGTCGGATACTGGGCAATTCTTTCTGTGGGTGCAGCCGTTGTCGGCATGAACGCCTGGTGGACAGCATCAGAGATGGAATACGCGTTGAATGACAGTGCGCCTGTTGTACTGATTGCAGACGATGAGCGCCTTGAGCGATTCGAACAAATCGAAAAGGCACCAGCAGTGCACATTCTTGGTGTGCGTACTGATCGCGCATTGCCTGCAGGTAGTGGCCGTTGGGCGGATGTTCTTGCAATGGCCGATCCTGGCGTGTTGCCAACTGTTGAAATTGATACTGACGATGACGTGACCATTTTTTACACATCAGGTACCACCGGTTTTCCAAAGGGGGCGCAGTTAACGCACCGCGGATCAGTGTCAAACATCTTCAACATGCTCACAATGACAATGGCTGCCAACTCAGCTGAAGCAAAAGGTATTGCGGCTGGAGATATTCCAGCACCAACAACTGCGCCGTCTGCGTTTCCTCCTGCTTTCATGGCGCCGACACCTTTGTTTCACGTAACGGCCTGTAACTGCATCTTGCACCCTGCAACCGTGATGGGTGCGAAGCTTGTTCTCACATACAAGTGGGAACCTGGTCGCGCGCTCGAACTAATTGAACGTGAACGCGTCACCACATTGTCTGGTGTTCCAACAATGAGCCGCGAGTTGTTACTTCACCCAGATTGGGAAACACGCGACACTTCGTCTTTGCAAGGAATGGGTGGCGGTGGAGCACCATTGCAGCCAGACCTCGTGCACAAAATTGCGGGCGCATTAAAGGGTGGTCAACCATCAACTGGTTATGGCATGACAGAAACATGCGGAATCATTACTGCAAACTCTGCTCGCTGGCTTATTGCAAAACCTGCATCATGTGGCCCGTTGGTGCCAACACTTGAAGCAAAATTTGTTGACGAAGACGGAAACGATCTTCCATCAGGTCCAGACACGGTTGGTGTTTTGTGCGTCAAAGGTGCAGTCATCATCAAGGGATATCTCAACAGGCCAGAAGCTAATGCTGAGACAATTCAAGATGGTTGGCTAAATACAGGCGACATTGCTCGAATTGACGAAGATGGTTTTGTATTCATTGTTGACCGTGCAAAAGACATGGTGTTGCGAGGCGGAGAGAACGTGTATTGCAGTGAAGTGGAAACTGCTATCTATCATCACGAATCAATTGCAGAAGCCGCCGTGTTCGGGATTCCCGATGAGCGTCTAGGTGAAGAAGTTGCTGTGGTTCTTGTTTTGCGTCCTGGAAAAACTCTTGGCGAAGACGAACTGCGTACTTTCCTTGGTGCAACGCTTGCAAAGCACAAGATTCCATCAAAGGTCTGGTTCCGTGATGAACCAATTCCTCGTAATGCAAGCGGCAAGTTCTTGAAGCGCGAACTGCGCAAAGAACTTATTGGGGAATAAGTACTCCGGCTACTTCGGCCAAAATCTCAATCGAGCGAATACGTGAGGCAGTGCTGTCTGCATGATGCGCAGTCATGATTTCATCTGCATTTGTCAATGCCTGAAAATCATCGAGACGTGCTTTGACGGTCGACGCGGTTCCAATGGCTGAATACTTGAATACTTCATCAAGGTATGACGCCTGTGGAGACAACAATGCGGCATCAACTTGCTCGTCGGTCAACGGGTGGCCTGGTCGGCCAAAAATACGGCGCGCAAACGAACGCTTACGTCGCTCAAATTGAGCCATGGCAGATTCTTCGGTATCGGCTGCAATCACGCTCATGCTGGCAATCACATGGGGCTTATCTAGTTGAGCTGATGGTGTGAACCGCTCGCGGTAGATACGAATGGCATCCAACAAAGATGCAGGCGCAAAGTGTGATGCAAATGCATAAGGAAGACCAAGTACCGCAGCAAGTTGAGCGCCGTACAAAGAAGACCCCAAGATGTACAGCGGTATGTGTGTGCCTCGTCCGGGTGTTGCAATTACATCTGCAACCTTCGAAGTGTCGCCAAGGAATCCCTGCAGTTCTTGTACGTCTTGTGCAAATGTTTCGGCAGCACGCGGGTCGCGTCGCAAAGCCTTCACTGTTGTTTGGTCAGTTCCGGGAGCTCGACCAAGCCCAAGATCAATGCGACCGGGGTGCAATGTGGCCAGCATTCCGAATTGTTCGGCAATCACTAGAGGGGAGTGGTTCGGCAACATCACGCCGCCTGAACCAAGTCGAATTGTTGAGGTGTTTGCAGCAACATGCGCGATAAGAACTGCTGGTGCAGATGATGCAATGGTTTCAGAGTTGTGGTGTTCTGCGTACCAGACACGCGTATAGCCAAGTCGCTCTGCCGCTTGGGCTAACTGAACGCAGCCTTCGAGACTTTCTCGCAGTGATTCTCCGGCACCAATAGATGCCAAATCAAGAATGGAAACAGGAACAGTGGACATGAGAATTACAGAGGTGGACTAACTCGTTCGAGAACAACGCGAACTCCGCCCATGTCGGGGCGTGTCCAAACCATGTGGCCATCTTCGTCAAGTTTGCGAACTACTTCAATGCCGGGCATTCCGGCAGGGCGTAAAACAAAGGCTCCGTCTTCGAAAGTGGCTACGACATGGATTGGAGTCGTGTAATCGAAAACAGATACGTCATGAACGGCGTTTTCTTCTGTGCCATCTGCCCGGGCATCGGCAATAGTGCCACCGCCACAATCGACGATGCGGTTGCCGCATTGTTCGATGCGCTCTGTGTAGCTCATCAGCCGATCATCGGCAGGAACAGGCTCTCCGCCACGAGTGGCACTAATGGTTTTCCAGATTCCGCGAAGGTCTGGCGCGCCAGGCGCCAAGGGCTCGGTGCAGTCGCCAAGAATCAGAGGCGGAAACGACGCGCCGTACCCGCCAGTAGGAGTGTGGGCTACGGGGATGTCATTGGCGTTCGTCATGAACCCTCACCCTACTGTTGTCGGGCTCTGGCCTATTTGTTGGTGAAATCCATTGGGCTAGCAAATAAGCAGAGGTGGAGCGCCTGATAGTGCGTAGCGTATGTGTTCTTATGTCAGTTCTTCCCAACGCCGCATTTTCCATCGCACTCGACTGTCAACTCGACAACGTCCCAGGCACCCTTGGCCGGCTGTGCGCTGCCATTGGTGAGGCTGGTGGAAACATTGGCGCACTCGACGGCTTCGATGTGCGTGGACCAGTACTTCGCCGCAGCGTTGTAGTTCATTGCCGCGATGAGGCGCACCAAAAGACAGTCGTCGGTGCAGTGCAAAAACTTGATGGCGTCACAGTTCTCGACTGGTGGGACCGTACGTTCCGCATGCATGAAGCTGGCAAGGTTGAAGTAATCACCACGGCTCCGGTGAACGACCGTGATGACTTGTCAATGGCGTACACACCAGGTGTTGCACGTGTATGTACCGCAATTGAAAATGATCCTTCGTTGTCTCACAAATACACCATTCGTAAAAACACTGTTGCAATTGTCAGCAACGGAACTGCAGTTCTCGGACTTGGCGATATTGGGCCTGAAGGCGCAATGCCAGTTATGGAAGGCAAAGCACTCTTGTTCAAAGAGTTCGGCGGCGTTAACGGTTTCCCAATCTGCATCAATGCACGCACTGCAGACGAAGTAGTTGATTTCGTACAACGCATTGCACCGACATTCGGTGGCATCAACCTTGAAGACATCAAGGCTCCCGAGTGTTTCGAAATCGAAGAGCGCCTTCGTGCAAGCCTTGACATTCCTGTCTTCCACGACGACCAACACGGAACTGCAGTTGTCACCTTGGCAGCATTGTGGAACTCGCTGAAGATCACAGGCAAGAAGATGGAAGATCTCACTGTTGTTATCGCCGGTGTTGGCGCAGCAGGTGTTGCAATCGGCAAGATTCTGCTGAATGCCGGTGTTGGCGATGTCATTGGTTGTGACCGTGTTGGCGCTATCTACTCAGGCCGTAGCGAAATGAACTCAGCCAAAGAATGGTTTGCTGAACACACCAACACATCACGTCGTATGGGCACAATCAGCGACGTCATGAAGGGCGCAGACGTGTTTGTTGGCGTTAGTGGTCCAGACCTCATTACACAAGCAGATGTTCGCACTATGGCAAAAGACCCGATTGTGTTCGCAATGGCAAACCCGAACCCAGAAATTCGTCCAGAACAAGTTGATGGTCTTGCAAAAGTCATGGCAACTGGTCGCAGTGACTATCCGAACCAGATCAACAACGTTCTTGCATTCCCCGGAATCTTCCGCGGTGCACTTGACGCAAATGCAACAGACATCACTGAAGGTATGAAGCTCGCAGCAGCTGTAGCAATTGCCGAATCAGTAACTGATGCACAGTTGTCACCAGACTTCGTAGTGCCTTCAGTGTTCGACCGCACAATTGTTGAGCGTGTTGCGCCAGCAGTTGCAGCAGCTGCCGTACGTGACGGCGTTATTCGCAAGAATTAAGCACAGCCTGCGCTGTTGCGCAGACCTATAAATGGTGGAGCTGGGGGGAATCCCCCTACCCGTGTTACGTATGGCTTGGATACCTGTTCCGGTCTGATTACGCCAAACGATTGCGCCTGACTTCGACCAGAAACACCGAAAGAACCGTAGAGACGCGTTCATGCTGAGCAATGTATCGAAGTCTGTGCAGCTGTCCAGAAGCTCTGGAAGCAACTGGCATCACTCCCTAAGGATGGCGTCATCCACAAGTTGCAATTCATCACGCCAAGTGCGGTGGTGCGCTAACTATTAGTTCATGGAACTGCCGATGAGGTATGCCTAGGCGGACAACGCCATGTGAATTTTTGTGCATGTAGACAAGACCTTTGCGTCACCGACGAGCGAATCGTCTACCGTAGATTCTCATGGAGAACTCTCTCACCACTCGCGAGCGCCTATTAGAAGCCGCGATTGCCATTATTGAAACCCAAGGCGAGGGTGCAATTCGAGTTGATCAAGTTGCTGAGTTAGCTGGATTCACAAAGCCAGTTCTCTATAGCTATTTCAAAAATCGTGAAGAAGTCATTGTGACGGCTCAAGGCGAGCGGTACATCCGTGCTCTTGAATTAGGTCGAGCAGATGTGGATGCAGCGGTGCTTAATGCATCAACTGCAGATGAGTTTTTTCTGATTATGCAGAAGTGGGTGCGCTCTTTTTCTAGTCCCGAAGGGGAACTTCGACGTCGCTTTCGCGTGGAGGTGCTGGGTTCTGCCATTACGCGAGAAAAATTGCAGGAAAAAATCCGGGAAGCAAACCGTGTCCAAGCAAAAAATTTGGGCGCGTTGTTGGCGATTGCAAAAGATCGTCAATGGTTAAGCCTTGATGTGGATGCCGAAGATTTAAGTATTTGGTGGACTGGCTTGGTGCTGAGCCGTCACCTAGTGGAGATTGATCCCGCAGGCCTTGATGCTGAGGCGTGGGATTACATCACCATTGAAATGATGCGCTCGATTATTCGCGTCAAAACCAACTAATTACATGTCATTGCAATGACTAGTTTTTAGTGCGTCGAAGTGCGAGGGATGCAGTTCCCATCAGTATGCATGCCAGTGCGAGAGCGATGATCCCATTCATCTGCTGTCCCGTTGCGGGTAGACGGTCAGCTTTTGTGACGCCATCTCGCTTCATTTTTCCCATTTTAGAAGGTGCAGCGAGGGTTGTTGACGGCGTATCCGTAGTCGAAGTATTAATAGTTGTAGTTGGTGCGACCGTTGTCGAAGTTGTCGTTGTAGTTGGTGCGACAGTTGTCGAAGTTGTCGTTGTAGTTGGTGCGACAGTTGTCGAAGTTGTGCTTGTCGAACTTGTGCTCGTCGAAGTCGGTGCAGTTAGTGGGGTCCACTGCGCGTAGATGGTGAAGGCGGCTATCTTGCCGTGAGTGTGGGGGAATGTGAGTGGGTTGCCGCCAGTGGAGTTGCTGAACCAGCCGTTGAATGTGTGTCCGTCGCGTGTTGGCGTTCCGGGGTCCGTGGAAATGGCTTCGTCCGTTTTTGTGGTTCCTGCGTTGACGGCGCTGCCGCCTTGTGTGTCGTATGTGACGGCAAGTGTGTTTGCTGTCCACTGCGCGTAGAGCGCCATGTCGTTCGCGAAATCAAACGAAGCTTGATCGGAGAATGGAGTGCCGCCAGTTCCCGAAGAAGTTGTGCGCCATCCATTGAAGGTGTAGCCAGGCCGTATGAATGCGTTTGAAGAGAGCTGCGTTGCGGCGTCTGAGGTCTGTGCCGGCATTGTGCCTGTCCCGCCATTCGCGCGGAATTCCACTGACTTGCCAAGTACCGACTGAAGTAGCACTAGCTCAGATGTAGGAGTTCGTAGTTGATTCGACACCGCAACGTTATCTAACTCAAATCCACCACCAATGAACTCAACTTTGGAAAATGAGATGGAGCCACTCGCATACACGTTCAGGTAGGTATGGGAATAAATGTTGTCGTTGATGTTGCTAAACGGCATTGAAGTTGGTGTCAACGAAGAATGGTCCCTTGGCCTGCCAAAGTAATACCCCTTTTTGTATTGCGATCCATCAATTGCTGTGACCACTTGGGTGCCGGGAAAAGGGTTTGGTGGCAGAACGCTTCCTTCCACTTGGCCACTCGTGTTCAACAATGTGTTGATGGTGGTTGTTGTAAACGTTGCAGTGAGAACATCGACCCCGCTGACTTTTGTATAGAACTTGACCTGATTACCCGCACTTCCCGCTGACCACCAGAATCCGAGATATCTCACGTCATTTGACGGAAAACTCAGTGAAAGCACTTGGGAACCCCATACAGCGGCAAATGTCGTTGCAGTTCCGCCAACGGTGGGTTGGTCGGATGTTGTGTTGGCACCTCCAAATTTAAAATCACCGTTTTCAGAGGTAACTGAAGTACAACTTCCAGAAAATGTTCCAACGTTGCTGACTCCCAGGGTTGAGCAGAAATTTGATGAGTTGAAATCTTGGATTATTGCGCCCGTGTTCGATGGCGGTCCTTGCACACTTGGTGGAGAAATGTACGCGGTGACCCCGTCACCGGCCGCAGCAATGGCAACGCCTGGAGTCACGGTGTCGAATGTTGCCAGGCTGCTGAGAGCGATTGCGCCAGTGATGGCTACAGCGAGTCCGAGGCGATGGGCGAGACGAAGTGATGGCATGAGTATTTCTCTCGTAACTGTGATGTGAATAATGGTGACAGATTGACTTTACTACTAGTAAAGACCCGAGTGAGCGGTCAAGTCAGTGAATGTGTCGCAGCCAGGAGGCTGTGTTGAAGGGGGCTTCGGAGAAATGGGCGTGACTTCGGATGAGGAAAACCATGACCATGCCCGCCGACCTCAGCACACGAGATCGTCTCATTCAGGCTGCGATTTCCATTATCGAGACTGAGGGAGAGGCTGGAGTTCGTGTTGATCAAGTGGCGGCGTTGGCCGGCTTTACGAAGCCCGTGCTCTACGCTCACTTCGCTGACAAAGATGTGGTGATTGTGCATGCACCGTCTCTGCGCTATCGCCGATCCTTAGAGTCCGCCAGCCAAGGTGTGATTGCCGCTATCAGCAATGTGAAATTGAAGGACGAGTTCGACGCGCGACTTGAGGAAGCAATCGCAAGTTTTGCTGATCCCGAGTCTCGTCATCAGCGCGGAGTCCGTAGCGAGGTGATGGGTTCGTCTGTGTCGCGCCCCGATCTACGCGATGCGGTCGTGCTTGCAAACCGTGTTTACATTTCTGGCCTTGCTGCAGAGGTTGATATCGAAGATCGCGAATCAAGCGAATGGGTGAACATCACGATGTTTTCCGTACGTCAACTACTCGGATTAAGTGCATGACCGCATAACGCGCGCATGTCAATGGTGGAGCTGGGGGGAATCGAACCCCCGTCCATCAGGCGCTATTCGCCAGTGATACGACCATCCCCGTTGTAATGCTGACGCAACATCATCGACGGGTCGATTGCTTTCTTACGAAAACCGCGTGTCGTCTTTCCGGC
>CAIZMV010000015.1 GCA_903934195.1 uncultured Acidimicrobiaceae bacterium
TGACTGGCCAGAGCCAATCAAGTTGATGCAACGCAACTGGATTGGCCGCAGCGAAGGCGCTCGCGTCACATTCACCACTTCTGGCGGACCCATCGAAGTTTTCACTACGCGACCAGACACATTGTTCGGTGCAACATTCCTTGTGTTGTCACCCGAGCATCCACTTGTCGACACCCTCACCACCGCCTCACAAAAATCCGCTGTCGCTGCATACAAAGCAGAAGCAGCAGCAAAGCAAGACAATGAACGTCAAGACGATTCAAAACAAAAGACAGGCGTGTTCACTGGCGCAACCGCTACAAACCCAGTGTCTGGCAAAGACATCCCTATCTACATTGCCGATTACGTTCTTATGGGTTACGGCACAGGCGCCATCATGGCTGTTCCCGCCGGCGACCAGCGCGACTTTGATTTCGCACGCACATACGACTTGCCCATCACCGCAATTCAAATGCCGCCTGTTGCATGGTTTGATCAGCTTGGTATTTCCTCATCTGCAGATTGTTCAACATGGCCGAGCGCATTTGTTGGCGACGGCGTCTACATCAACTCAGAGAATGGTTCGCTCAGCCTGAACGGACTGAAATCAATCAGTGAAGCAACCACAGTGATGAACGCATGGCTTGCGGAAAATAACTGCGGAGAGCCAACTATTACGTATCGCTTGCGCGACTGGCTGTTCTCACGCCAGCGCTACTGGGGTGAGCCGTTCCCCATCGTGTACGACGAAGATGGTCGCGCTCATGCAGTGCCTACTTCGGCGTTGCCTGTGTTGCTGCCAGAACTTGCAGATTTCAAGCCAACGGCTCTTGATCCGAACGATGCAAACAGCGACCCGATTCCTCCGCTTGCTCGCGTAAAGGACTGGACCAAGGTCTCTCTTGATCTTGGTGATGGCATACGCGAATACCGCCGTGAAGTCAATGTCATGCCGCAATGGGCTGGTTCGTGCTGGTACGAAATGCGTTACCTCGACCCCACCAACTCAGATGCATTTATCAACCATGAAGTTGAGCGCTATTGGATGGGGCCACAAGGCGACGGACACACTGGTGGTGCAGACTTGTATGTCGGCGGAGTTGAACACGCAGTTCTGCATTTGCTGTACGCACGCTTCTGGCACAAGGTGTTGCATGACCTCGGACATGTTTCAAGCGAGGAACCATTCCATCGTTTGTTCAACCAGGGCTACATCCAGGCATACGCATACCGCGATGCACGTGGCCAAACTGTTCCAGCAGCAGAAGTAACTGAAACTGACGGCGTGTATTCATGGGAAGGCGAAACCGTCGCTCGTGAATACGGAAAAATGGGCAAGAGCCTGAAGAACATCGTTACCCCAGACGAAATGTACGAAGAGTTCGGCGCAGACACCTTCCGCCTGTACGAAATGGCAATGGGGCCACTTGATGCGAGTCGCCCATGGAACACACGTGATGTGGTGGGCATGCAGCGCTTCTTGCAGCGTTTGTGGCGCAATGTGATCAATGAAGACACTGGCGACACCGTTGTTACTGAAGATGAAGCACCAGAGGAACTCATGCGTCACTTGCACCGCACCATTGCGGGTGTTGATGCAGACCTGCAGCACTTGCGCTTCAACACCGCAATTGCCAAACTGATCGAATTCAATAACGCACTGACTGGGCTAGTCAATACAACCCACGTTGCGCCA
>CAIZMV010000016.1 GCA_903934195.1 uncultured Acidimicrobiaceae bacterium
GTGGTGCTTGTTCCGATGTCTGTTGTGGCTTTGCCGTCGGTGTCGAAGGTGGTGTCGAGTGCGCCTGTTGCGGTGTATCGCGCGATGGCGAAGTCGTTATTGCTGGTTCCTGCGGCAATGATTTTTCCGTCGCTCTGAATTGCGACTGCGTTTGCAGTGTCAGTGGTGCTTGTTCCGATGTCTGTTGTGGCTTTGCCGTCGGTGTCGAAGGTGGTGTCGAGTGCGCCTGTTGCGGTGTATCGCGCGATGGCGAAGTCGTTATTGCTGGTTCCTGCGGCAATGATTTTTCCGTCGCTTTGGATGACGACAGCATTTGCCTTGTCCCTGGTGCTTGTTCCGATGTCTGTTGTGGCTTTGCCGTCGGTGTCAAAGGTGGTGTCGAGTGACCCGTCTGTGTTGTATCGCACAACAGCGAAGTTTTCGTTAAGACCGACTCTACCCATTCCAGCTACGACGATCTTTCCGTCGCTCTGAATTGCCACAGACTGCCCATCATCAAACCCGCCGTTGATATCTGTTGTTACCTTGCCGTCTGAGTCGAAGGAAGTGTCGAGTGACCCGTCTGTGTTGTATCGCACAACCTTGAAGTCGTTACTGTCGTCACCAACGACGAGTATTTTTCCATTGCTCTGGATTGCAATGGCTTTACCTTGGTCACCACCGCCGATGGTTGTGGTGACTTTGCCGCCGGTGCCAAAGGTGGTGTCGAGTGCGCCGTCGGCAGCGGCTGACGCCAGCGAAGGGATACTTGCTATTGCAGCTATCAACACGAACGCGGTGGCGAGGTGGTTTCGACGGATGGTGATCATTTTGTGCCCCTGTTTTCTGTTGATTCAGCGACGGTGTGACGCTTCGGATGCCCCTGGACTTGAGACATGTGAAAACATACTATAAGTATGTATCTAGAGTATGCACAATCAGTTCCTTATGGCGTTACGGGTTGAGCCTCAGGCCGTACGGGACTTTGAAAGGCTTTCGAGGCTGGTATTTTCCGGCGAGGACTACCATGACTGTCGTGTTCTTTTCTGTCAATAGTGGGTGGAAATGGTGATGCGGCAACGGCGTACTGGGGCAACCGTGCGACCAGACCACCCAACCAAGCAGAGCCTCGTTGAGGTGACTGCTCGCGAGGTTGTTGCAGTCGGAGTTGAAAGAGTTCAGCTTGATGTTGTTCTCGCCGAGGTCGGGGTGTCTAAGGGTGCGCTGTACCACCATTTCGGATCACTCAATGAACTATTGATAGCTGGAGTCCTATATGCATTCGAAGAAAGCTTTCGCGAATCAGAATTGTGGACAATCTCGTTGCGGGATAATTGCAACTCGGCACAAGAGGTACGCGATCAACTTCACGAAATAATCTCAGCATCGCAGACCCCTGAACGGAGATCGTTTCGATCGCTTCGCTTGCACACGCTTTCGTTGGTGCGTACCCAGCCGGGCCTTGCCAGCAAAATCGCGGAACGCCAAGCGGAACTGACCGATCTGATGGCCGATGCTGTTCGGACATTTCAGGAACGTGGATGGTCGCGTCCGGACATTGACCCCCGTGCGATCGCCGTCTTGATTCAGGCAATGAACTTGGGACGAATCGTTGATGACGTCGTACAGGACAGTCGTCGAGTGGATCCGCAGTCATGGATCACCGTGTTCTCCGTCGTTCTCGACAGTTTTTTCGTTGACTGATTGGCTGTTGCCGATGCCGAAAGTTCGTGCGTCAGGTGCTGTCATGGTTACGGAATTGGCTTAGTCAACAACGAATAAGTGCTATTCCGTTTGAACAGCGGGGCGGTTTTGGTGAGAGTTATTGTCTTCGTATGAGCATGACCTTCCCTGAACCCGATCACTTGGATGACTACCTGTTGGATCCGACTCATGAAGCAGAGTTGAGCCAAGTACAGGCTCGTCGTGATTCAGTGAAAGCCGAAGGAGTGATCGCTTCCAAATACTGGGGCGGCATTCAGTGGCGCATCGTTGTGACGTTCAGTGTCTGCGCAGTGTTGTGGGCCACCGTTCTTACTCTTGGCATGAATGGAACTATTCCATTGTGGATTGGGCTCATTGTCAACACCGTGTTGGCAGCAAGCTTCTACATGCCGATGCATGAAGCTGTTCACAAGAACATCTGGGGCAAAGTATCGAGTGGGCGAGTGGTGGAAGAACTCATCGGCATGTTGTGCAGCGTTCCGCTCTTGATGCCATTCCGTAACCATCGTGCATCACACATGCGTCACCACGCATACACGAATGACCCTGATCGCGATCCTGATCACTTCTCGCAAGGTGAACTTCGTGAATTGCCTCTGAAAATTCTCTCGATTACGTCTATCAATGCGCTGTTGCCGCTCATTGCATTTATCCCGCCGATGCGAAAACTGTTGCATCCAGCAATCGCGCGTGCGAATAAGGCGAGCGCTAACAAGGCTGAAGGTTTGATGCAGTTGCGCTTCTGGCTCATCACCCATGTTGTGCTTTTAGTTGCTGTTCTCACTGGTTTCGGATGGCCGGCGTTCCTGTTGTGGTATCTCCCAGCAAGACTGCAGTTGGGTTGGCTATTGCTTGTTTTTGCTTGGTATCCGCATCATCGCGGTGATAACCAGGGCCGATACGTCGACACTCGCGTCGCGGTGTTCCCAGGATCAACGTTCTTGATTCGTGGACATGATCATCATGCTTTGCATCACTTGTTTCCTCGTGTAGCGCATTACCGCTTACCTGCAATGTGGCAAGAGATGGCTGCAGATCTTGTCGCTAAGGGCGTTCGCGCCGAAGGTCGTGCTCTCGAGGCAACCGGCCCTGTCGTTTGGTGATTCACCCTTAAATGTGACGTGGTGAGCGACCTGAAGCGTGATCAACCGACGCTCTAAGGTTGTTTCAATGGAATTCAGTCTTGACCCGGTCGGAGTAGTTCGCAGTTCGCGTGCCGAAGCAGAGGATGATCAGTGGGACACTGAAAGTTCAAGTATCGAGTTGTTGTTGCCCTTTGGTGAACGAGCTCTACTTGGGTTAGCTGACTTCAGCCACTGCATTGTTGTGTTTGTATTTGACAAAGCTGCTTGGGATGAATCCAGAATGTCTCGTCATCCGAGGGGTAACAAAGATTGGCCGGAAGTGGGAATCTTTGCGCAACGTGCGAAGGATCGGCCTAACAGACTGGGTGTGACGGTATGTCAAGTTCTTGCAGTGAATGGTTCAACGATTCGTGTGAGTGGACTTGACGCGATTGATGGAACTCCGGTTGTCGACATTAAGCCGTGGATGGTTGAGTTCGGTCCTCGTGGGGAAGTCTCCCAACCATCGTGGTCGACTGAGTTGATGAAGGACTACTGGTAGTCAGAAAAGAAAGAGCAGTTAGCTCTACATCGGTCCTTGTTCCATGTTTCCAGCGATGATCGCATCAAATGCAGCCTGGGATATGTAAGTCGGGGTGTAGTCGGCACCGAGTCTTTGAAGCTGACGATAAAAGGCGCGCATGTGATTGCGTGAACCCAATTCCAGCGCGTCATAGACAATTGCGATGTCAGGTGATGTAGAAACCAAACGCTGTAGATCCATGATGTCGAGATCTTCAATGACTGCACCCACCGTCATGGCTTCAACAAGCGACTTAGAGCCGGTGGCAACTAGTTCACCGTAAAGCTTTGTGAATGTAGGGTCTGTAAAGACGCCAACCTCGCTGCTTGTGATTGGGTCTTTGATGTCATAGCGGTCTAGCAAGGTGCCCACAGCAGATACATGAGTATTTTCGGCTTGAGAGATGTTTGAGAAAACATTGCTTCCCCATACATTTCCCAGCGTCATATAAACGTCGTGTGCGAGTTTTTCTGCTTCACGCATCCATATCAGACCTGCTGCATCTGCAGATGAAACAGATGCGCTTGCAGGAACTGTTGACAAAGTGGCTGTGAGGCCGTTAGGTGTAATTGGTGTAACACCTTCTGTATCACTAGATGCGGCGACTGTCGTGGAGGTAACTAATGGAACAGTTGTGTCTGAGGAATCTGAACCCGAGCTACAAGCTGCGAGCATAAGTGACACAGTTATTAGTGCAAAAGCATGACGACGATAAGTAATTTTCATAGTTCACCCTTGGTGCAAAAAACCCCTTTTGGATGTTGAACATTTCAATGCACTTTTGTTAGTCGTGCCTATGGAATAAGAACGATGACAACACGACGATTCTTTTCCTGCGCTGCTTGAGTCTTGACCATGGATACAGGATTCAATGCACCAGCGCTAGTAACGGTGAACGGACCCTTTGCTCCACGGGCTTTTAGAATCTTGACTGTTGCATCTGCACGTGCCATAGCAAGTTTGATGTTTTCTGGGGTATTTCCCATGAGGACACCAGAGTGACCTACAACAAGAACTGACCCAGCGGCTGTCACTTTGTCTTTCAGTTTTGTTAGGCGGGACAGCGATTGTGCCTTGAGTTTGAAAGTTCCTGTAACGAAATACAGCGGTGTGAGAATTGCAACTTCGTTACCCACTTCAAGTTCTGAAATGTCATCAGCAAGCACTGTTGTATTTAGAGTGCGCAAAACTTTACGTGTCTCTGTATTGACAACCTCAGCGGTGCAACGGCCCTCATCAATGAAGACCAAATTATTGTTGCTTGGCAAACAAATGCTTGGTGTCTTGCTAACTACATCTGCAGTCTTGTTCTGCGCTGTCGAAAGGATGATGATTGCAGACTTCGCAGCAACCTGCTTCGGTGCAGTTTGGTACACCCTGGGGTCTGTCACTGTGATGCCCGGAACAGCATTGGCATAGACGCTCACCGGCACTGTGGTGGTTGTGGTTGCGGCAATGGTTGTCGATGTGGGTGCAACGGTTGTGGTTGTGGCAATGGTTGTTGTAGTGGGTTCAACGGTTGTCGTAGTGGTTGCGGCAATGGTTGTTGTAGGAACGGCATCAAGAGTGATGGGTCGAGCCCAAGACATAGCAGTGGGGTTGGGCACAACTGATGACTCTACGAGTCCAGTTCCGTCCGTGCTGAGTGTCCACAGTTTGTTAACCCTAGAAGAACTGGTTTGTGTGATTAAGGCCAGTTTTGTTCCATCGGGGGACAGCGCGAGAGTGGTTGGGGAGTTCAAGAAATTGTTCGAAAAATCAGAAGTTTCGGTTCCTATTAGGGCAAGTGAAACTCGACTACCACTAACAGCAGGGTCAATCTCAACAATTCTTTGATTGACTTCAGTCGAGCTGACATATTCCGAGTGACCGACAATCAACTTGGTCCCAGCTGCATTCCATTCAACGATTCGTGATTGTCGCTTTGGATAGGTTGCTGGGTTCGTGCATGATTCTGCGACAAGTGTGCCAAGTCCGGTGCCAGCGATGTCGCGAATAAAGATGCCAGCCAAAGGAATACCGTTTTCGGGACATGCGTAGTAATTGACGTAGGCGAGCTTGTCGGTTTTCGAAATAGCAAAATCCAGAAAACTTCCGTAGACATCAACGATTTTTAAGAATTCACTAGTTGATGTCAACGTTTGATTCTCAGTAACAGAGTTAATCGTGTACAGAATTTTCTCATTTTGATTAAGCAAAATGATCTGGTTCGTTGAAGTGAATTGGAGTTTTTCAAACTGAATTGTCGAGTCAAGCAGAGTCTTAACTGATGTGCCGTCGGCATTAGAGATCTTGATAAAACTGCCCCCGTTTTTCTGTTGAACCCAAGCCATTTTTGTTTCGTCGTGGGAGTACACAGGCGCCCCGGTCAAATAACTTGGAGCAGCAACTGTTGTGCCATCACTGTTTACGAGTGTGGCCATTCCATTTTTGAACACATAAATTGGGCCGTTGGTTGCCGGCGCGGCCTGAACATTGTTTTGCATAGCAAGAAACGACGAAATCAGGATTGTGGCACCTATCAATACGGAGGCAATTTTGTTTTTCGGAAGTGTTGTTCTCATGGTGTGCTTTCGGATTATCGACCTCAAAGAGTGAGGGCTTGAGTCGTGCCCAATTTAGCATACATAATGTATGTAGGCGATAAGACCCCATGAATTAGGCTTCGGGAGGGTGCTGGGGATGCCTTTGTCGAATGGGCAGAATGGTAAACCTGTATCGGAGGGTGGAAACAAGATGGTTGTGAGAAGAACCCAAGCCATGATCGGTGACAGTGCAATCCACCCGACGCGTGCACTCATCATTGCGGAAGCTTCAGAGATTATGAAGAGAAACTTCGTGGCTAGTTTTCATATTGATGACTTACTTGCAGCCACCGGTCTAACCCGGGGTGCGATTTACCATCACTTCAAAAATGTGGAGGAAGTCATTGATTCTGCTCTGGCGGCTATTTATGTAGAAGGCATGAACCAGAACATTGAATTGGTGAAGAACGTGCTTGGCTCAGCAAAAACTTTTGAACAATTCAAAGACGGCGTATTTAAAGCGAACGAAATGTATGTCAATAATGACTTGCTACAAGTTGTCAGAAAATTGCGTGCATATGCAATGGCCTCTTCAGCTACAGCTGGAGAATTGGCAGCAACGATTGCTCGTGCACAACAAAACTTGACCGATGAATACATAGCCGTAATCTCTGAAGCTCAAAAACAGGGATGGACACGAAGTGATATCCAACCCGAGGCACTAGCTGTTTTCATTCAGGCATACAGCTTTGGAATCATTATTGATGATGTCTCAGAAAATCACCTTGACAAGAAGGCTTGGTCGACAATAATCGAAAGCTTTTTCGAGAAATGTGTATTCAAGAATTGACGATATTTGTCAAATGAGATCGAAATAGACAGTCACGATGAGAGTGTCGTCAGTAACTGTTTCGCCAACACGGGTCCAAAATGCAAGATGGCTTGCACGAAAATCCGCAGCATTCATGTCGCCTTCTGCTTCGGCAAGTGCTAACTCGTCGGGGACATCTGCGAATCGCAGTACCTCCACCCGAGTTACTTTCATTGTGCCAACGTGCTTACCGTCGTTGTCAACGATTGCTAGCAATTCACCAACATGTTCAATTGGCTCGCCTTCAGACTCGTAGTCACCGATAAGAAGACCGGCAGTTGCGCGCTTATTGCCATGAAGGATGAGGTTGACCAGTTTCTCGCGTGAGGGGCCAGGTGTTCCGAACTCAATAGTGCGCATGCCGTCTATTCGTTCGAACATCAGTGCATCTTAGGCAATTGATTTCTAGCGAAGGAATGTGTGACTAGACAAAACCTGTTCATCAAGGTAACTTGATGGATGTGGATCCGGTCATCCTTGAAAGTGCTCGCAAGCATGGCATTACAAGCGAAGACATGATTCACGCATATCACCACCCGATTCGGGTGTTTCAGTTAGATGACTTGACAATGTTGATTGGACCTGACCGTTCAACACGTCTCTTGGAAATCGGCTTAAGCACTGGAGAAGGTGTTGAATTCATCGTTCATGCCATGTTGGCTCGACCAAAATATTTAAGGTGATTCGTATGCCCCGTTCAATTCAAGACATTCTCGATCATGCAAACGAACTCGCTCAGCGATTTGAAGATTTCGATTCTGATGAAGCCGAAGAAATCTCTGTTGAGGAGTATCTTCTCGAGCGAGCAGTGGTCGCTAGGGCGCGATGCGAACAACAAATTCTTTATGCTGTCGCAAAGGCACGTGGAGCTGAACTTTCTTGGCAGAAAATTGGGGAACTGTTAGGGACATCCGCGCAAGCAGCGCACCAGCGTTACGGTGTCTTCCTAGAATCTGCGTAGATTTCCAGTGCTAAATAGTTAGCGAAGGAATGGTCGCACTTCGATGGGTCTGTTACATGCCTTTGACGCTTCAGCGGCCAACGCATGCGCTACGGAGTCGTTCTCGGCCTCAATTATCCAGAAGCCAGCCATAAACAAGTCAGAGTCCACAACAGGTCCGTGCGTAATGGAGTCGCGAGTACCTCTGAAGTCAAACACAACGGCCTGATCAGGTGTTGCGATTCCGGCTGCCATTATTCGTTGGCCAGCAGCCTCGATCTTCTCATTAAAGGAATCAATCGCTGTCATCTCGTCGTGGTCGGCGAGTACTTCGCCCGTTCGGTTTGCAATGACGGCAAATAGGTAACGCATGTTTTGATTCTAACTTCATGCGAAATCTCTCATTAAAATCATCTGATGGCAGAAAAGAAGATCACTGGCCCAGCCTCTTACTTTCCTTCGATTGAGAAGAAGTACGGAAAGCCAATATCACATTGGAAATCTCTACTGAAGAAGATGAAGAACGCGAAGCATTCCGAGATGGTTGCGATGTTGAAGACTGAACACGAGATGGGCCACGGTCATGCAAACGCAATTGTTGCTCACTTCCGTGCCGAAGAGGGCTTGTAGCGCCCCCTTGACCGGTCCTTATTCAGCAAGGCGGGCTTTCACCATTGCGCGCAAAAGAGCAGCATCTACTTTCCAGTCGACAGGCACGATAAACGTGTTTTTATTGACCTTGTAGCCGGCCAACTTTGATTCCATTGACTCAAGCACATCGGAACTAAACGGGTTCAGTGTGAGGTGATTCTTAGAAGCAGATAGCCCAAAGACGTACTTACCGTCGATGCGCAACATGGGTTGATTCCAGGCAATGACTAGTTCAAGTTTGGGGTATTTCTCCATGATGGTTGAGAAAATCAGTTCAGCAGTTTTCTTCTTCTGCGGATCTAGTTGCGCGAAGAACTGTTTCGGAGTTGAGAATCGTTTCGATGTTGTGGAGCCCCGAAAATGCATTACAACGGCATTTGCATGCGCCTGACTGAAACCATGGTTCTCGCGTAAGTACGCAATCTGCTCGGGATACTTGGCGTCAGTCAGTTCGCCAAGTTCGCTGAGGAAGTGCGAAACAGGTTGACCGTGTTTCTTTTCGATTGCAGGAAAGAACTTCGAGCGGTCTCCGCTTGCGTCAGTCATTGCGGAGAGGGTTAGAGACCGAGGTGCTCTTTAACTTTTGCCACTGATGGGTTTGTCATTGACGTTCCATCGTTGAATACAAGAGTGGGGACCGTGCGATTGCCATTGTTGATGGACTCAATCAATGCAGCTGCATTCTCGTCTGACTCGATGTCGATCTGTGTGAAAGGGATACCGGATTTTTCAAGGTCTGACTTCAGACGCTTGCAAGGGCCGCACCAAGTGGTGCTGTACATGGTGAGAACTGGTGTCGACATATGAGTCAGTGTAGGACTA
>CAIZMV010000017.1 GCA_903934195.1 uncultured Acidimicrobiaceae bacterium
GTCCGAGAACTGCAATTGAAGTCAGGCCACGTACGTCAAGTGGCAACACTGGTGTGCCGCCAATGCTTTCATTACGCAACAGCACCATTGCTGACGATGATGCACGGCGCAGTGTTGCCATGTCGTCAGCATCGGTGCGTGAGATTTCTGGGCCTGGTGGCACGCCAGTACCGCCAGTACGTTCCATCAGGTTCAGAATGTTGCGGGCACAGTCACGCACAAGATCTGCAGACACTTCGCCGCGCTCTACGGCAGCAACAAGAGCATCTCCGCGATGCAAGGTAGGGCCAGGCATCTCAAGATCGAGGCCAGCCACCACGCCTTCAACGGTTGAGTGCAATCCGAACCAGTCGCTAACGACCATGCCGTCAAACTTCCATTCGCCCCGCAACACATCACGCAGCAACCATGTGGAATCTGCTGCGTATGGGCCATTGATGCGGTTGTAGCTAGTCATGATTGACATCACCTGTGCGTCACGCACTGCATGTTCGAACGGCAACAAATACATTTCACGCAATGTGCGCTCATCGATTTGAGAATCAATGGTCATGCGTTCAAATTCGGTGTCGTTACCAACGAAATGCTTGATGCAGCTGGCAACGCCTTGTGACTGCACACCCAACACATATTCACGCGCAGTGATTGCAGTGAGATACGGATCTTCGCTCATGCATTCAAAGTTGCGTCCGCCGACTGGTGTGCGATGCAAGTTGATGGTGGGAGCAAGATGCACACGTGCGCCTTTTGCCACCACTTCACGGCCAAGTAATTCCCCAATGTCGCGTACAAGCGCCGTATCCCACGATGCAGCAATTGCGGTCCCGCACGGAACGTTCATAGACGCTGGGCCATCAAACTTGCTGCCGCGTACGCCACCTGGGCCGTCGCTCACCCGCATCTTTTCTAGACCGATGCGATCATTCGGCACCGTGTTCCACATGTTGCGGCCACCCAGCAGAGACACCTGCTCGGCGAGTGTCATTTGGTCAAGAAGTTGCTCTACGTGCTTGCTCATCACGCAAGATTAGCGGTGATGACTAAGAAAGGCCTTGGTGTGGTTTCGCCCCGAGTTCACCATGAAGTCAAGGTCGCCCTGCACTAAATCGAATGTGGTGGTTCCCACGTAATCAGTATCAATTGGCACGATGCGGTCACGGTCGCCAAGGCCCTGGTTTGCGCGCGTGAGATCACGAGTCACAGCCTCCAGCATGTTCAGGGCAAACTCCAACATGTTCTTTGGTGGACGAGCAGGGAAACCAACCAACTGAGTCGTGACGTCGAGCCCAATCGATTCAAGAAACGCCAGCACCTCACCAAAATCAATCGCATCGTCACCGGCAACATTCATTCGGTTGAAGATGTCATCTGGCGAGGTTGTGCCAAAGATTGTCGTTAGTTCTTCTGCAGTTAGTCCGCCACTAGAGATTGCTGCATTCAATTCAGCTTTAGTGATGCGACCATCAGAGTTGGTATCGAACGCGTCGAAGTGGTCTAGCAACTTCTGCACAGGCTTTTGTCTTTGGTGACCTTTTGCCTTTT
Source organism: uncultured Acidimicrobiaceae bacterium (assembly GCA_903934195.1). Classification (GTDB taxonomy): domain Bacteria; phylum Actinomycetota; class Acidimicrobiia; order Acidimicrobiales; family Ilumatobacteraceae; genus UBA2093. The sequence goes on from CAIZMV010000017.1 coordinate 1,543, forward strand.
CTATTTCCTTTTCAGTAAAAGCAAGAGCGGTCTTTGTGCTGGGACGCGCTGGGGTGGCTGATTGTTCCATCCAACCACGCGTGATGTCAGCTTCTTCAGCCGATACCAATGTGAAACCAAGTGTGTGCGGGTTGTTCGGGCTGAACCGAGACGAACGTGGGTAGTGCTCGCTTGCATGTTCAAGTGGGCGCATGCGACGTAGGAACGAATCCTTTGCATCCATCGACAACCACCAACCATCAAATACGTGAACAGGGTTATTGCACAACAACCCACCATCTACATACACCTCTGGCTCTGTATTAAGCACCCGATCAAGCCCAGGAACAAGGTTGATGGGTTGCAACATCACGGGAAGCGACATAGACATACGCGTTGCCACGCGAACTGGCATGTTTGGCGTTGTCTTGATGTGGCAATACTCCGTCATCATGCGAGACACGTTTGTTACCGGAATACACAGTTCGCGACCACAGCGTTCGTATAGCTGTGCAAACGTGATGTCAGCACTGCCTGTTGTATCTTCCAAGATCGAACCTAAAAAGTCATACAGCTTTTGCCCTGGGTGCATTCCGCGTCGACGGGCAGCACGAGCAAACGAACGAAATTGACCACCAGAACCGTCTTTAGCTACAGCTTCAAAATCTGACGGCACCTTTTCCAACATGTAGTCAGTGGAGCAACCTGTTGCTGCAAGCAATGCGAACATACTGCCCACGCTGGTGCCTGCGACGCGCTGAATGTTGTGTGGGTAAATGCCTTCTTCTTCCAATACTTGCAATGCACCGATGTAGCAGTACCCCTTTGCCCCACCGCCTTCAAATGTGAGGTTGTGGATATTTGACGTGCGTTCCGCTTCCGGTAATGGCTTCTGGGTTTTGATTCGAACCGATTCAATAGGTGGCAGCGGCTGAGGCGCCACGCTTGCCTGCATCATTACCGAGGTGTTCTTCGCCATGACAAAAGTGTAGTGACACCCCGATAGGCGGAATTACGCCAGGCGATTCATCATCTCTATAAAAGAGACAGCCCGTTAACTAATAGATGAATAGTTAAAAGGCCCGCACCGGACGCACGTAGTAGGTGTTCGTCTTAAGGAGGCTTGTCGCAGAACCGCCGCCTTTAAAGTGCAATAAATCCCCGTGGGTCCCTTTGGAACCCTCAGACGAACCCCAGTAGACCTCAGACAAAAAACCACTCCGCATTGTTCCACCTGCTGCACAGCTCACTGCTGTGCCAGTTACTTGTTTTCTGGCGAACTTACATAGTTCTCTCAACTCTGTTTTCGACGGCAAGTACCAGTCGGATAGATCGTTCGGACCGCGATAGGCACGAGTGATCGAGCCCGCTCTAGAAGCCGTTGCGTCTTGCGTGACCATCGCTACGGTGTTTGAGTAGCCGGTGCCAATATCATGAATCCATTGTGTTCCGATGAGATCAGTCGTGTTACCGGACCATTGATAAGTCGCATCTGTCCAAGCTGACATGCCCGATGTTGGGGCGGCTTCTAAATATTTGCACAATGATTCAAGTGTCGCACCGCATGCAAAAGTACCGTTGCTTGCTTGCCGATAGAACACTTTACCGCCACCAGGCCCAGTGTCTCCCACAAGACACTCTCCACTAATTGCACACGGCACTCTGACCGTCAACGTAAACGTTTTTGAAGCAGTACTAGTCGCATTTGTTGCTGTAATCACATAATCCGTTGCCGATTGCACAGTTGTTGGTGCACCCGCCAACAATCCCGTCGACGTACTAAACGACATGCCAGCAGGCTGTGTCGGACTAATCGCATAGCTTGCTATCGCACCACCTGTTGCCGAGATCCTAAAACCGACAATTTCACTGTTTTGTTCCTGCGACTCAGAATATGACGACAACGTAAACGCCAGAGCAGCCACTGGTGTGATTGAGTTCGAAACAGCCGACACCACTGACGTTCCAGCACTATTTGTTGCGGTGACCACAAACGTGTAAGCCGTTCCTGTTGTTAACCCGCTCACCGTGATTGTTCCAGAGCCAGCCTGTGTCACAGTGCCCGTCTTGCCACCA
>CAIZMV010000018.1 GCA_903934195.1 uncultured Acidimicrobiaceae bacterium
CCTCGCGTACTTGGTGGTCTTGGTGTCGCAGTTCTATCCACTAGCCAAGGTCTTATGACCGACCGTGAAGCGCGTAAGCGCAAGGTCGGCGGCGAAGTCCTGTGCTTCGTGTGGTGAGCCTGGGACGAAAGTAGGAAACGAATATGTCACGAATTGGTAAAGCTCCCATCACCGTTCCATCCGGCGTCGATGTAACCATTGCTGGTCGCACCGTCACTGTAAAAGGACCAAAGGGAACACTCGCACGCGATATTCCTGGTGAAATTGTTGTCCGTAAAGAAGACACCACCATCTTTGTTGAGCGTCCAAACGACGAGCGTCAGAACCGTGCACTCCACGGTTTGTCACGCACGCTCGTTAGCAACATGGTTGTTGGCGTCACCGAAGGTTTTGCAAAAGAACTTGAAATCGTTGGCGTGGGTTACCGCGCTGAAGCACAAGGCGCAAACTTGCGTCTTGCACTTGGTTTCTCACACCCTGTCATCGTGCCAGCACCTGAAGGAATCTCGTTTGAAATTCCTGTGCAGACACGAGTCATTGTGAAGGGCATCGACAAAGAACTTGTCGGTCAAGTTGCAGCAAACATCCGTTCCATCCGTAAGCCAGAGCCATACAAGGGCAAAGGCGTGCGTTATCTCAATGAGCACATTCTCCGTAAGGCCGGCAAGACCGGCAAGAAGTGATTCGGTAGTAAGGATTCACCATGGCAAATCTCTCAAGCATTCGTCGCGAGTCACGACTTCGTCGTCATCGTCGTGTACGCAAAAAGATCTACGGCACAGCAACACGTCCGCGTCTTGCAGTGCACCGCACAAACAAGCACTTCAGCATGCAACTCATCGATGATGATCTCGGTCACACAATCGCTGCAGCATCATCTGTTGAAGGCGACCTTCGCAGCGCAAGCGGCGCAACTGTTGCCGCAGCTACAAAAGTCGGACAATTAATCGCACAACGCGCTAAGGCAGCCGGAATCTCATCGGTCGTTTATGACCGCGGTGGTTACGCCTACCACGGCCGTGTTGCCGCAGCAGCGCAAGCAGCTCGTGACGCAGGACTGGAGTTCTAATGAGTAACTCATACTCAAACAACGCAAATCCATCAACACCCCCAGAGCCAGGCGCACTTCGTGAATCACGCGTGATTCACATCAACCGTGTTGCAAAGGTTGTTAAGGGCGGACGTCGTTTCTCTTTCACAGCACTTGTTGTTGTGGGTGATGGCAATGGCCGTGTTGGTCTCGGATACGGAAAGGCAAAGGAAGTTCCTTTGGCAATCCAAAAAGGTACTGAAGAAGCAAAGAAGAGCATGTTTGATGTTGCCCTCGCCGGCACAACAATCATCCACCCAATTCTCGGAATCTCCGGAGCTGGTCGCGTTCTTTTGAAGCCTGCGGCTCCAGGTACCGGTGTTATCGCCGGTGGTGCAGCTCGAATCATTCTTGAAGAAGCTGGCGTGCACGACGTGCTCGCTAAGTCACTTGGTTCTGCGAACGCAATCAACGTTGCTCGCGCAACCATTGACGGTCTTCGTGAACTACAGCGTCCTGACGAAGTAGCAAAGCGTCGCGGCATTCCTGCCGAGACTTTTGTTCCTAAGGGATTACTGAAGGCATACAACGAGCGCAAGAAAGCACTCGCTGCTGGAGAGGCACATTAATCATGGCTGAGAAAACTCTTACCGTTACGTTGAAGCGTTCAAAGATTGGCGCAAAGCCAAAATCTGTTGGCACACTTCGCGCACTCGGTCTCACCAAAATTGGTGACACCAACACTCTTCCCGATCGTCCGGAAATTCGCGGCATGATTGCCCGAGTTCCTCACCTCATTGAAGTCAAGGAGAACAACTGATCATGCGCGTCGATGAACTTGCACCAGCACCAGGAAGTAACCACCGCGCAAAGCGCAAAGGTCGTGGTACCGGCGGTAAGGGCGGTAAAACTGCCGGCCGTGGTACCAAAGGTCAGAACGCACGTGGTCGCGGCAAGGTAGCTCGCGGTTTCGAAGGTGGTCAGACACCAATGAGCCAGCGTCTTCCAAAGTTGAAGGGCTTCAATAACCCATTCCGCGTGGAGTATTACGCCGTCAACCTTGATGCACTCACTGATATCGGTCTTGCAGAAGTCACTCCTGAAATCCTTATGGCAAAGGGTGTGGCTCACAAGGGAACATTGGTCAAGGTTCTTGGCCGTGGAACATTGTCAATTCCAGTCAAGGTCTCTGCTCATGCAGTCTCGAAGTCAGCGGAAGCTGCCATTCTTGCTGCGGGTGGTTCTGTGACTATTCTGCCTTTGCCACACAAAATCCGTCCTCCGGCTAAGGGCAACCAGTTCACCAACCGCTAACCGTCGTCGCAGCAGTTACTGCTCGATTTCGATAAGGAGTACTACGTGTTTTCTAACCTGAAGAACATCTTCAAGGTAGAAGATCTTCGCAAGAAGGTGTTTTTCACCCTTGTCATGATCATGGTCTATCGGTTTGGCTCGTCGCTTCGCGTTCCCGGCATTGATGCAAGTGCCGTTGCGCAGTTGCGTGAAGCCTCGAAATCACAAGGTGCTCTCGGGTTCTTGAACTTGTTCTCTGGTGGAGCCTTCGGTTCTTTCTCTATTTTCGCGCTCGGCATCATGCCGTACATCACTGCCAGCATCATCATGCAGGTGCTGAATGTTGTGATTCCAAAATTGCAGGAATGGCAAGAGATGGGTGCTGTTGGTCAGCGCAAAATCACTCAGTGGACTCGTTACGTTGCAATTGCTATTGCACTGTTGCAAGGTTCCGGACTCACGTTTATTTTCGGACAAGGAAATGGTTCTGCGTTCTTTGGTGCAGCAGCGCAAGCACCAGACGTTGTACTTCTTGATCCATTCATGCCGCGTGCATTGCTAGTTATCCCAACACTGGTTGCTGGTACAGCAATGTTGATGTGGGTTGGAGAACTCATCAGTCAGCGAGGCATTTCAAATGGAATGTCCGTCATCATTTTCTCTTCCATCGTGGCGGGCTTGCCATATAGCTACTACTCAATTTTGCAAAGCAAGAAGTTCATCGTGTTCGGATTGCTCGTGATTGTTTCTCTCGCAATTTTGGCAGCGGTTGTTCGTGTCGAATTAGGGCAGCGGCGAATTCCCGTTCAATTTGCCAAGCGAGTCGTTGGTCGCAATATGACTGGCGGACAAAGCACGTACATTCCGTTGAAAGTCAACCAAGCTGGCGTTGTTCCCATCATCTTTGCTTCGTCGGTTTTGTTGTTGCCAGTGTTGCTGTCAAACGTCCTAGGTAGTGCTGAAGGCTGGCGCGGTTCCATTGCAAGTTTCGTCAATGATTACTTGGTGAATAGCCAAAACATGGTCTATATCGTCGGCTTCTTTTTGCTCATTGTTGCTTTCGCATATTTCTACAACTCCATTGCATTCGACCCAATTCGTCAGGCCGATCAGTTGCGCAAACAGGGTGGTTTCATTCCTGGTATTCGCCCGGGTCAGCAGACAGAGCGTTACTTGTCGAAAGCTGTTAACCGCATCACATTGCCAGGTGCATTGTTTGTTGCGTTCATTGCAATCTTGCCGTACATCATTTTGTGGGTCGGAGATGTCCAATCGTTCCCATTTGCCGGAACCACTGTGTTGATTGCTGTCGGTGTCGCACTTGAATTGATGCGTCAGATTGATAGTCAATTAATGCTGCGCAACTATGAGGGTTTCTTGAAGTGACCGCCGGCCCTTTTGGGTGGTGGTTTGCCCTCGTGGGTAATCAGAGGTATTTATGATTCCTGGCGCACGGTTGGTGCTGTTAGGCCGTCAAGGCTCGGGTAAAGGGACGCAATGCGTTCGCTTGTCTCGTCACTTTGTAGTGCCGCATATTTCCACGGGTGACATGTTGCGTGCTGCAGTACGTGAAGGAACCGAACTCGGAAAGATGGCAAAGGCCATTATCGATGCCGGTGGCTTGGTCGGTGACGACATCATGGTCGGATTGGTCAGTGAGCGCCTCACAGAAGACGACGCCCGCGTTCGCGGATACATTCTCGACGGATTCCCGCGGACCGTCTCTCAGGCCGAATCACTCGACAAGGCAACAGCTAGTCGCCCGCTCGATTTGGCAATTGACCTCGTTGTTCCCCGTGAACTGGTCCTTGATCGTCTCTCTTTGCGCCGTGTGTGTCGCGACTGTGGCACCAACTATCAGGCAACTGACCACACGAATAGCCAATGGAGTTGTGACAACTGCGGGGGAGACGTGGTGCAGCGCGACGACGACACCCCAGACGCCATCAATCGCCGACTTGACCTCTATGAGTCCCAAACCGAGCCACTCATCGACTTTTATGGCAAAACTGGCCGTTTGGCCCAAATCGATGGTGTCGGAACCCCCGAAGAAGTCTTCCTTCGCCTCACAGCTGCAGTCGAACAAATACGGTAATCGGCACTTGGTGTGCGGCAGATGCGCCGATAGCATTGTCACTCGCCCCTATTGCAAGTCTGCTAGAGGGGCGCCCTGTCCCAACTAACTAAGGAGTCCACTCTGGCTCAGCCGAAAGAAGATGCGATCGTGCTCGAAGGCACGATTCTTGAATCCCTACCTAACGCAATGTTTCGTGTGGAATTAGAGAACGGCCACAAAGTGTTGGCGCATATCTCCGGAAAAATGCGTATGCACTACATCCGTATTCTTCCGGGCGACAAAGTCCAAGTGGAACTCACCCCATACGACCTCACCCGAGGTCGAATTACATACAGGTTTAAGTGAGAACGCAATGAAAGTACGCACAAGCGTCAAAAAAATTTGTGAGAAGTGCAGCATCATTCGTCGCCATGGGCGAGTACGAGTGATCTGCGAAAACCCCCGGCACAAGCAGCGCCAGGGCTAGAGAGTCAACGAAGGACACGTAAACACATGGCACGTATTGTTGGAGTCGACATCCCACGCGAAAAGCGTTTGGAAATTTCGTTGACATATATCTTTGGCATCGGTCGCTCGACCGCGCAGAAAATTTGTGAGGCCACAGGCCTTGACAAGAACACTCGCGTTCGCGATCTCACAGAAGATGAAGTCAACCGCATCCGCGGTTGGGTTGATCAGAACATCACCGTTGAAGGTGACCTGCGCCGCGATGTGCAGCAGGACATCAAGCGCAAGATCGAAATCGGATGCCTCCAAGGTATTCGTCACCGTAAGGGACTTCCTGTTCGTGGACAGCGCACGCATACCAATGCACGCACACGTAAGGGACCTAAGAAGACCGTAGCTAACAAGAAAAAGGCAGTGAGATAACACCATGGCCAAGACACAAGCAGGTGGACGTCGTCCACGTAAGCGTGAGCGCAAGAACGTCACAAATGGCGTTGTTCACATCAAGAGTTCTTTCAACAACACCATCGTGTCTATTACAGACACTGAAGGCAATGTCATTGCATGGGCATCGTCTGGTGGCGTTGGCTTCAAGGGTTCACGTAAGTCAACTCCTTTCGCTGCACAAATGGCAGCAGAAAAAGCTGGCAAGGCTGCAATGGAACATGGTCTTAAGCGCGCAGAAGTGCACGTAAAAGGTCCAGGCTCTGGCCGCGACACAGCACTTCGTTCAATTCAGAATCTCGGTATTGAAGTATCAGGCATCAAAGATGTCACTCCAGTACCTCACAACGGTTGCCTTCAACCAAAGCGTCGTAGGAGCTAATCATGGCCCGTTATACAGGACCAAAAGTGCGCATCTCGCGCCGTCTTAACACAAACATTTATGAAAATGCCAAGGGATCAAAGGCGCTCGATCGTCGTCCGTTCCCACCTGGTCAGCATGGTCGTACACGTCGTCGTAATGCCGGCAGTGAATACCTTGCACAGGTACAAGAAAAGCAGAAGGCTAAGTACATCTACGGTGTACTCGAGCGTCAGTTCCGCTTGACCTACGAAGAGGCAACTCGTCTTGCAGGCCCAACAGGCGAAAACTTGTTGCGTCTTCTTGAGCAGCGTCTCGACAACATCGTGTTCCGCGCCGGTTGGGGAGCAACTCGCCCTCAGGCTCGTCAGTTCGTAAACCACGGCCTCATTCAGGTTGATGGCAAGCGCGTTGACATCGCTTCATTCCGTGTCAAGCGTGGCCACGTCATTTCACTTGCTCCTAAGGCAAAAGAAATGATTCAGATCACACACAACATCGACACTCTTGACCGTCCACTTGTTGGTTGGCTAGAGGCTGGCGACAAGCAAGTCACAGTTCGTGACTTGCCACAGCGCGAGCACATCGATGTCCCCGTCCGCGAACAGCTCATCGTTGAGTTGTACTCGAAGTAACCCCGTCTTTTCTTAGGAGCAAACATGCTTGTAATCCAGCGTCCATCAGTCGAAGCAATCGGCGAAGATCACCCAACACGTCAGCGTTTCGCTGTTGGCCCACTCGAGCCAGGTTTCGGCCACACCATTGGTAACTCACTTCGTCGTACGTTGTTGTCATCAATTCCTGGTGCTGCAATCACAACTGTCAAGTTCGACGGTGTTGAGCATGAGTTCACAACAATCAAGGGAATGACAGAAGACATCACAGAGTTCATCATGAACTTGAAAGATGTTGTTGTTATGTC
>CAIZMV010000019.1 GCA_903934195.1 uncultured Acidimicrobiaceae bacterium
CGTTGTGGTCTTGCCACAGCCGCTAGGACCTAATAGCGACAAAAATTCGCCGGGATGAACTGAAAGGTTCATGGAGTCAACTGCCACCATGTCGCCGTATTTCTTCGTCACATTGACGAGTTCAACTGACCCGCGCTCATCTGCCACTGGACCACCACCTTTACTGTCGCTCAAATCATAGGCACCTTGAACCGCTCTGGGCGGAATCACTCGCACGTAATTCAATGTTCATGTTACGAGACCGCAACCTAGTCTCTATATATGGACCCCTCCGACTTCGAAGAGATTGAACACCTCGCTCAACGCCACCTCTGGGGCCACTTCACTCGCCTCGCAGGTGTTCAACGAGACGGATTGCCCATTATTGACAGAGGTGAAGGTGCCTATGTCTACGACGCTCACGGCCGCAAGTACCTCGACGGGCTCAGCGGTCTCTTCACTGTCAACGTCGGCCATGGTCGTAAGGAACTTGCTGAAGCTGCTCGAGCACAAACCGAAAAGCTGGCATATTTTCCCATCTGGAACTACGCAACCGAACCTGCTGCACGGCTGGCGGGCAAACTTGCAGATCTCGCACCAGGCAATCTCAATCGTGTCTTCTTTACTACTAGCGGTGGTGAAGCAGTCGAAGCGGCATGGAAACTGGCAATTCAATACTTCGCGGCCATCGGTCAACCAACGAGACGCAAAGTAATTAGTCGCGACTATTCGTACCACGGCACATCATTCGGAGCGCTGTCGATCACTGGCATTCAGGCAATACGTGAACCATTCGAACCGCTTCTTCCGAATGCTCTCAAGATTCGCAACACAAACCACTATCGATGCGGCACATGTTCCTTACTTGATGCGTGCACACTTGATTGTGCTGATGATTTAGAACGCCGAATAATTGCAGAAGGCCCTGACACCATCGCCATGGTGATTATGGAACCTGTGCAGAACACTGGTGGTGCATTGGTACCGCCAGACGGCTACTGGAAACGCGTACGCGAGACGTGCAACAAGTACGGAATCCTTCTTGTGTCAGATGAAGTCATTTGCGCATTCGGACGTCTCGGCCACATGTTCGGCTCAGACAGATTTGGTTATCAGCCAGACATGATCACATTTGCCAAGGGAGCCACCAGTGGGTACTCCCCTCTTGGTGGAGTTTTAGTCAGCGACAGCATTGCTGCACCGTTCTTAGAAGAGGGTGACAGAGTCTTCTTGGACGGCCACACATTCGGTGGTCACCCCGTTAGTTGTGCAGTAGCACTCGCCAACATCGACATCATCGAGCGCGAAGATCTTTGCGGCAACGTTTTGCGAAACGAACCATTGTTCGACGATGTGATGGCGTCGCTTAGCGAGTTACCAATTGTGGGCGACGTGCGTGGCTGCGGCTACTTCCGTGTCGCTGAATTGGTACGCGATTCAGAAACCGGCGAAACGTTCACCGACGAAGAGAGCGAATGGCTTTTGCGCAAAGTCGTGTCGCCCATGATCTATGACGCTGGGCTTATTTGCCGTGCAGACGACCGCGCAGACCCAGTAATAGTGCTGTCACCAACACTTGTATGTGGCGAACAAGAACTTGAGTTCATTCGCTCAACGCTGACCACAGTGTTTACTGAAGCCTGGCGTCAATACCAAAACAGGTAGAGCGATTTAGCTCTCTAGGTTTGCCATTACGTGCTTGATACGTGTGTAGTCATCAAGTGCATACGCTGACAAGTCTTTTCCGTATCCGGACTTCTTGTATCCACCATGAGGCATTTCAGCAACAACTGGAATATGAGTGTTAATCCACACACAACCGAAATCAAGGTGCTTTGCCATACGCATTGCCCGACCGAAATCACGAGTCCACACCGACGAAGCGAGTCCGTATTCAACACCATTTGCCCAACGCAGTGCTTCGTCTTCATCTGAGAATCTCTGGACGGTGATTACCGGTCCAAAGATTTCATTCTGAATCATCTCATCGTCCTGCTTCAGATCTGCAATCACAGTTGGCGTAAAGAAGTACCCGTCATTGCCTTGTCGTTCTCCACCTGTCACTACACGCGCATGCTTCGGTGTGCGATCAACAAACCCCGCAACGCGAGCGAGCTGGCTTTGATTGTTCAATGGACCAAAAGCTGCTTCAAGATCTTTCGGGCCACCTGTGCGTGTGGCAGATGCTTGTTCTGCGAGCGCAGCCACGAACTCTGCATAAATTTTTGGGCCACACACGACTCGTGTGGCAGCAGTGCAGTCTTGCCCAGCGTTGAAGTACCCCGCTGCAGCAATACCGGCAGCAGCAGCTTCAATATCGGCGTCGTCAAACACAATTACTGGGGCCTTGCCACCAAGTTCAAGATGAACTCGCTTCAAACTTTTTGCAGCAGCTTCTGCAACTTCAATACCCGCACGAACGGAACCAGTTACAGACACCATCGAAGGAATGTCATGAGTCACCATTGCCCTACCCGTGTCACGGTCACCACAGATGACATTCAGTACGCCAGCTGGCAAAAACTCTGCCGCAATCTCGGCAAGAAGTGTGGTTGATGCAGGAGTGGTATCTGACGGCTTCAGTACAACAGCGTTACCGGCAGCAATTGCTGGCGCAAACTTCCATACCGCCATCATCATCGGGTAGTTCCATGGAGCCACTTGAGCACACACACCAACTGGTTCACGACGAATCATTGATGTCATGTTTGCCATGTACTCAGCTGTCGCCTTTCCTTCCAGCATTCGCGCAGCACCAGCAAAGAAACGAATCTGGTCAACCATCGGAGGAATCTCTTCACTCATAGTGAGTGCAATCGGCTTACCTGTGTTTTGTACCTCTGCTGCAACAATTTCATCTGCACGCGCCTCAATGGCATCCGCAATGCGATACAACGCCAACGAACGTTCCGACGGCGTTGTTTGCCCCCACGACTTGAATGCTTGTGCTGCTGCCTTCATTGCGCGATCAACGTCGGCTGCGCCACTGAGGACTGCCTCGCCATATTGCTGTCCGGTAGACGGATCAATAATGGCGGTTGTTTGGCCGTCACTCGCGTCTACGTATTCACCGTTAATAAAGTTCTTGAAGCTCTTCATGCACTAAGGATTCCACATATCGGACCATGGCGTCCACACTCGCCCCTATTCGTGGGATATACCTTAGGCATGGCGATGATTACATCTATTGGAGTCCCTCGAGAAGTAAAGACCGCAGAGGGCCGTGTGGCAATGACCCCAGACGGCGTCAGAGAATGCGAGCGATACGGCATTGCTGTATGCGTAGAGACCGGCGCAGGCGACGGCGCCTCTATTTCTGATTCTGATTTTGATGCTGCCGGAGCCACAATCGTCCCTACCGCTGCAGATGCATGGGCACAGCCGATGGTGATCAAAGTAAAGGAACCAAAGGAAGAGGAATTCGGTTTTCTGCGTCGCGACCTAACGCTGTTTACTTACTTGCATCTAGCTGCATACCCGAATGTCGCTAATGCTCTTATTGCAGCTGGGACCACTTCGTTTGCATATGAGACAGTCCAAATGCCAGACGGCTCGTTGCCACTACTTGCACCAATGAGCGAAGTGGCTGGCCGATTAGCACCACAAATGGGCGCGCACTTCTTGGAATCACACAATGGTGGACGTGGAGTACTGATGGGTGGGGCGCCTGGAGTTCGTCCAGCCAAAGTTGTTGTACTCGGCGCAGGCAATGTGGGTTGGAATGCGGCATGGATTGCATCGGGCATGGAAGCTGAAGTAATTCTGATTGACAAGAACATTGATCGCTTGCGCTATGTGGACCAAATTCATCGAGGCAGAATTTCAACTCTCGCGTCTAATCGTGGTTCCATTGAACGCA
>CAIZMV010000020.1 GCA_903934195.1 uncultured Acidimicrobiaceae bacterium
CCGAAATACTGCGCACGCATATGTGCCATTTGTTCAGGCTCAGTCGGTGCTTTCGTAGCGTCAAGCATCAACATCACTTCGTGAAACGGGTGCACTTCTTCAGCACGCTGAATTGGTTCACCAACAGAAGCCGGGTCATACATTGTGGAATATTCGCCAGCCGCTGAATACGGCGGATGTGGGCGAATAAAACTTGCATGTGCGAACCAAGCAGAATCTTGGGCATCAATCCAATCAATCAAGTTGTTGGTCAAGAAATTACTAACGCTGACTTCAACTGGTCGTTCATGTTCAGTCGCGAGTAACTCCAAAATTCCTGGCGACGTGTCGTATCCCTTGTCGGCAAGAAGTTCTCGCCATGGTGTCATCTGCCGAGTCAGGTCAAGCGCGCAATCAAAACCAGGCAAAACCCCCTCGTAGTATTGAAGACGAGGGTCGTTAGCGCCAGTTGTTACACGTGGGTCAATCGACTGATCGGTGTATCCGAAAAGAGTCGGGTTGTACCCGGCACGTCGTGCAGCAAGCGCAATGTTGTCGAAGTCTTTATCAAGAGGTGTTCCGTTTGCAAGCACTCGATGATTCATTTGGTACATACCCGTATACAACGACGCACGGCCTGGCGAACACGGTGATGCTTGGCTGTAGTGCCGAGACAACCGAACGCCACGCTCGCACAGACGATCAAGGTTGGGTGTTTTTACAACTGGGTGACCAGCTATCGATAAACAATCACCGCGAAATTGATCAAGTGTGATCAGGAGAACATTCATAGCCATAGTGACCTACTTCTTCCCAGGGCGAACACCGGTTGAAAGGAACGTACGGATTTCACGAATTGCAGTGGGGTCTTGGGCTACGAACATGTGCCCTCCTTCATACAACGACAGTGTTGCATCAGAAATGCGTTCGACAATGGCCTCTGAGTTAACTGGCGGTGCAATTCCGTCAAACTTTCCGGCGGTAACGAATGTTGGGCAAGTAATAACGTGCAAACGATTCGCCACATCATGTCCAATGCGAGCAGCAAGTTGAAGACGTTCACCCCGAATCACATCAGCAGACTTTGCGGCTTGGTCATTTCTCATACTCATCATTTGCGCATCTGCAGGGTGAGATGCCAACCATTCAGGAGTAAAACGAGTATCACTTAATGTCGGCATTTTTGCGGCTCGCTCTTCTGCAGACAAAGCCCCTAGTTCATGCAACGGATAGGACGAACCGCCGGCTCCCCCTGTTGACGTGCACAACAATGCCAATCTTTCAACACGCGTCGGGAATGTCACTGCGAACTCTTGTGCAACCATTCCGCCAAAACTGATTCCGACAACTGCACATGTCTTCCAACCAACATGATCAAGAAGTGCTGCTGCATCTGCTGCGTATTGCGCCATGGTGTACGGACCATCAGGTATAGAAGTGAGTCCGAGACCTCGTTGGTCGTGCGCAAGCACTTCGCACTCTTTCGAAAGTGAACGTATGAGAAGTTCAGTCGACTGCAATGTTGCGCCAGACCCATTGAAAAACAACACCCGAGGGCCAGCGCCAGAGATCTGATAGTTGATTGAGATGTCACCGGACTCAAACATTGGCATGAGTCAAGTCTCCCATTCGTAGGGGTATCCACCATTCTCGGACCATTTCACACCAACATGAACATTCGTGCATACGTTTGTAGATGGGGTGAGACGATCACTCGCTGAACACCCAGAATCTCTTGTGTGGCGCCGAGTCACTATGCCTGGCCTCGATGTCGCATGGGTGGGCATGAATGTTCCGGTCATTGATACGGGTGGTCGCCCGTGGGTATGGGAAGTTGTGACTCCTTCTCAATACAACGCTTCAGCTCGTATGCAAGATGACCCAATGGTGCTGCCAGTTGCTCATGACACCGTGGTTGCCGCGGTGAATCATCGCGATCACTCTGGGCCAATCATGCGAATGCAGGTGCCTGTTACCCACGCGCCCGATGCCATCAGCCTTCCCGCCGAACCGGCCGGGCCATGGTCAGTCCACCTCGAAACCGGCTGGACAGTGCAGGCTCTCGGCTCTGCGGCGCAGTGCTGGATAGACCGCGAATCCCCCGGAACTGCCCGCCTTGAGACCCCAGAACCGCCACTTCCTGCCCACCAGCGCTACCAGTTGCACCCCGCCATTGACTTCGAATCTTCTGCCTTTGACCGTTTGCTTACACTCGATCCTGATGACGCAGCCACGGTTACTTCCCTCTTGTCGCTCGTTCACGATGCGCTCACCCCGTACCGCTAGTTCTCTTTGTAGCAATTCGAGTCGTCGATGATTACGACGTACGCCTTGTCGCTTGCCACACGTGACTGCAGTAATTCGCAGCGCATCGCGCTCATTGATGTCGTTGACGATTGGCTTGTTGCGCACTACCCGATTGATTCGTACGGTCCAGGCACAACAGTACGTACGCGGCACTCATCTGATGATCCAGTCTTTCGTCTTACCATCACAGAAAGCGCACCCGGAAGTACACATGTTGAAACCCTGACAATCAGTGTTGTGTTGTTGGCAGATGTCTTGACATTTGACGTACGAATTGTGTCAACTCCTAGTACAGCCAAAGTTGTGCCGTACACACCACCAATGTTGCCGCCGCGTGTTGTGCAACTAGTACGTTCAGCATTACGCGCTGTGCCATCAGAAGATGCAAACAGATACATCACAGATGCAGCCACTGTGGTTGACACTGAATTGGGCGGCCAAGAAGTCGCAGCATTTATCCTCGCGCCAGGTCGACGACTTCCCGCCATCGTTGAAATCATTGATTACGAACGCCGTACACAACCGCTCGTTGCAATTGGTGCA
>CAIZMV010000021.1 GCA_903934195.1 uncultured Acidimicrobiaceae bacterium
CTCAGTGCTGCAGCCTCGTATGTCATTGCTACCGCTGCCGATACTGCCCGCACAAAAGGCATTCCTCTTGTTGTGCAGATGGAGTCATCTGGCGCAGACATTCTTGAAGGCATTGCAGCGCTTCATGGTTGGGGCACTGCCGCAAAAGCACTTGCTGATTGTTCAGGCGTAGTTCCCACAATCAGCATTGTCACGGGGCCTGCTGTTTCTGGCCCTGCATTACTTCTCGGATTATCCGACTTTGTTGTTATGACTGAAGATGCATACGCGTTTGTCAGCGGCCCCACAATGGTTGTTGAGTTCACGGGTATCGATGTCAGCACAGACGAACTTGGTGGCGCAGGAACCCACGCACGACACACTGGCGTGAGTTCTGTAGTTGTTGCGGACCTAGAAGCAGCAACATTGTGGTTAGAAGAGTTGCTCGAATATCTCCCCACTGGTGTTGATGAACTCCCGCTCGTTTCCCTTACTTCTGACCCTGACGACAGACTGACTCCAGAAGCTGGAGATCTGATTCCGACAACGTCAACCGGCAGTTACGACGTGCGACATGTCATCGAATCAATCGCTGACGACGGTATTTACTTTGAGATGAAACCATGGTGGGCCAGCAATGTTGTCACCGCATTTGCACATATGGCTGGCTATCCCATTGGCATCGTTGCGAACCAACCAATCTCACTTGCTGGCACTCTCGATATTCCTGCATCGCAAAAGGCTGCCCGATTCGTCGCGTTCTGTGATGCATTCAACATTCCCGTTCTCACATTGGTCGATACTCCGGGTTTCTACCCAGGTAAAGACCTTGAGTGGCGCGGCATGATTCGCCACGGCGCACAATTGGTGTTTGCATATGCCCGTGCCACTGTTCCTCGAATCTGTGTAGTACTTCGCAAGTCCTATGGCGGTGCCTACATCGTGATGGACTCAAAAGAGATGGGCAACGACTTGTGTCTTGCGTGGCCATGTGCCGAATTGGCAGTAATGGGTGCTGGCCAGGCTGCGGCAATTCTGCAACGACGAGCAACGCCCGAAGAGCGGGCCGAGTTTGAAGCTGACTATTCAGCCCGATTATTGAACCCGTACATCGCCGCCGAGCGTGGTTATATCGACGCCGTTATTGACCCTGCAGACACTCGCCGAGAGATTTGTGCAGCGCTTCACATGCTTCGTGACAAACGCGAACGTTTGGTTTCTCGCAAACACGACAACACCCCGTTGTAGTTCTCTGTTCACCCGTTTGAATGGGTTTCAGCCTGCCCGTTCGCCTAACCTGTCTGCGGGGGAGAAAGCCCTCGCACGCAAAAATTACAGTCGAGGAGATCCCACATGACTGACACAATCACCATCACAGATGACAGAACCGGCAAAACAGTGACCGTTCCCATCACAGGCGGAGTCTTTAGTTCAGCAGCATTGCGCGAATTAGACCCAAGCCTTTTCATGTACGACCCTGCATACCTCTCAACCGCTTCGTGTGCCTCTTCCATCACCTACCTCGATGGCGACGCCGGCATTCTTCGCTACCGCGGAATCCCTATCGAGCAGCTTGCTGAAAACTCAACATTTCTTGAAGTCGCCTACCTTTTGATTAAGGGCGAACTGCCAACCACGCAAGAGCTTGAAAAATGGGAACTTGATGTCACGCATCACACCATGATCCACGAGAACATGCGTAAGCGCTTTGTTGATGGATTCCATTACGACGCTCACCCAATGGGCATGTTCATTTCTGCAATTGCGGCACTCGGAACTTTCTATGACGACGCAAAAGACATCTTTGATAAGGACTCACTCGAAAAGCAAGTAGTGCGTCTTGTTGCAAAGGTTCCGACCATCGCAGCGATGTGTTACCGCTTTAGCCAGGGACTCCCCTTCGTATCACCAAACAATGCATTGTCATACGGCGAAAACTTCCTCAACATGATGTTCAAGATTGGCGATGACTACAAGGTCAACCCAGTCCTTGCCCATGCAATGGATGTTTTGTTCATTCTCCATGCTGACCACGAACAGAACTGCGGCACCACTGCCATGCGCGTTGTTAGCTCTGCTAACTCAGACCCTTACACAGCAACTGCAGCAGCAGCTGCTGCGCTATACGGCCCACTTCATGGTGGCGCCAACGAAGCAGTTGTACGCATGCTCACCGAGATCGGTGACATCAAGAATGTTCCTGCATTCGTCGAAAGCGTGAAGGCTGGCGAAGGCAAATTGATGGGCTTTGGTCATCGCGTCTACAAGAACTTTGATCCTCGTGCCACCATCATCAAGAAAGCTGCATACGACGTCTTTGAAGTCACCGGCAAGAACCCACTTCTTGATATCGCACTTGAGCTTGAAAAAGTTGCACTGAACGATGAGTACTTCATCAAGCGCAAGCTGTACCCGAACGTTGACTTCTACTCAGGCCTGATTTACCAAGCACTCGGTTTCCCAGTCGACATGTTCACCGTGTTGTTTGCCATCCCTCGCACAGTCGGCTGGCTTACTCACATGCAAGAGTTGTTGAACGACAAAGAACAAAAGATCAGTCGTCCTCGCCAGTGGTACACCGGCCACGACGAGCGCCCATACGTTCCTGCCGCGAAGCGCTAAAACATCCGTCAGGCGACGGTAATTACGATTTTGCCTACATTGCCATTGCTGGCCATGTATTCATGTGCCGATGCAATGTTTGCAAACGCATATACAGAGTCGATTACCGGCTTCAACTGACCAGTTGCAAACAATGGCAACATCTCAGAAGCAAAACGCTGACTGATAGCAATCTTTTCTTCAAGAGGTCGTGCCCGCAAGACAGTGCCCGTAATTGATGCGCGTTTACCAAGCAGCAAACCAACATTGAACGGAACCGGCTTGCCGGCCATGACGCCAACCTGAATGATGTGACCCTTCACAGCAAGAGACGCAATATTGCGCTCTACGTAATCGCCACCGATGACATCCAGAATGACATCAACTCCTGCCCCACCAGTAGCAGCTGCAACTTCGGCAACAAAGTCTTGTGATCCGTAATCAACAACAACATCGGCACCCAACGCACGACAAGCATCTACTTTTCCACCGGAGCAGGTAACAACAATACGTGCGCCGATTGCTTTACAGATTTGAATTGCGGCAGTGCCTACACCCGATGC
>CAIZMV010000022.1 GCA_903934195.1 uncultured Acidimicrobiaceae bacterium
CGCATCAACATTTCTGGTTGCACCAACAGCTGTGGCCAACACCACGCAAGCGACATTGGTTTCTTTGGTGCAGAGCGTCGTGCACACGGCAAGTCATTGCCCGGCTATCAGATGCTTCTCGGCGGCTACGTGGGTGAAGAGCAAATTCACTTCGGTGAAAAGGCATTGCGTGTACCTGCAAAGGCAGCACCAGAGGCTGTTGCTCGCGTGGTGCGTCGCTTTGCTGCAGAACGCTCGGCGGCTGAAACCTTCCAGGGCTGGCTTGCCCGTTCTGGTGGTGCTGTTGCAGTAGCTGACGGTTTGCGTGATCTTGATGAGATTCCAATGCCAGACGTGTCACCTGAGTTCTTTGTTGACTATGACGAGACTGGCCCATTCTCTGGCGAAGTCGGCGATTCGGAATGCGCAGTCTGATTCAGTAACAAACTGACAGAATGGGTGCGATGGCTCGTGACATTCGCACCGATACATACTTAGGCACAGTGGTGCATGTTGTGGCTGACCGCCAGAACAGGCCAAACCTGCCCATTGCTGGTTGCCCCTTTTGCGTTGGTGGGCTTGAAGCCCCCGAACAGTATTCCGTTCGATCCTTTCCGAATCGTTGGCCGGCATTAGAAGAGGGCTACTGCGAAGTGGTGCTGTACTCCCCTAACCACGACGCAACATTTGGCACGCTGACTGCCGACGAGGCGTTGTCTGTTGTGAACCTGTGGGCACAACGTACGCAGGCACTGCGCGAACTGCCAAATGGTGAGTATGTGATTGTGTTTGAAAACCGTGGTGCGGAAATTGGCGCGACTATTTCGCACCCACACGGACAGATCTACGCGTTTGATCATGTGCCGCCACGCCCTGCCCGCATGATTGCAGCCGGGTGGGAACCTGTTGTTGCATCTGGCGAACATGTGATTCTTGAAGTTGATGGGTGGCGCGTGTTTAGCGAATACGCAGCCGTGTACCCAGTATCAATTCGCATTGCACCTATACATCGCATTGCAGACCTTGCTGACATGAACGCAGTTGACCGTGCTGTTCTTGCCGCAACGTTGGTGCGAATATTCGCCGCGCTTGATGCGTTGTTTGATGCGCCACTTCCCTACATGATGTGGATCAACCAGGCGGCGCGTACTCGTGATGACTGGCCAGATGCATGGTTCAACATTGAAATTGTGTCTCCGTGGCGCGCACAAGGGCTTCCGCGATTCATTGCAGGCGTAGAAGTGGCAAGCGGTGAGTTCTTTAACCCTGTTGACCCTGCAGATGTTGCGGCACGTCTACGCGCTCTGCTGTGATGCGAGTAGTTGCGCCTGGGCGCGTGAACCTGATTGGTGAACACACCGACTACACAGGTGGACTTGTGTTTCCGATGGCAATCGACAGGTGGACAACTATTGATTACGACGTTGCTGGTTCTGGAATAGTTCTTGACTCTGCCGACGAAGACGGCACCGTTTCCATTGCATTGGGGCAACCGTTTGATGCCGCAATGACACCGTCGTGGGGCAGGTATGTGGGTGCTGTTGCATCACTGATGAATTCACCGCGTGCAATTTCAGGGCGTATCAACACCACGATTCCTGTGGGGGCTGGGTTGTCTTCTAGCGCTGCACTTGAAATTGCAGTGGCGCTGGCACTGGGCTGTGAGTTGCCTTCTTCAGAGCTTGCACAACTAACACAACGCGCAGAGCACGTAGCAACGGGTGTTCCGACTGGCATCATGGACCAGTTGTGTATTGCTAGTGCCCGCGATGGCCACGGAACAATGATTAATTGCCGCACGTTGGAAGTGACACACGTGCCAATTCCTACTGATGTGAAGATTGTGGTGCGGTTTATTGCACACCGAACCTTGGTGGGGTCTGCTTATGCAGACAGAGTTGCGCAATGTGCTGCAGCAGAATCAATTATCGGGCCCCTACGAGACGCATCGTTGGCTGATGTTGCGTCTATTACAGATGCGACCATTGCGTCGCGAGCTCGTCATGTGATTTCTGAAAATGCTCGAGTTGTTTCATTCGCATCGGCTCTGGCTGGTGGAGACTATTCGACTGCTGGCGACATCATGTCTGATTGTCACCGCAGTTTGGCAGAAGACTTTGCAACGTCGAACGACCAAATGAATGCAGCGGTTCAAGACATGCGTGCGATACCTGGAGTATTTGGTGCACGCATGACAGGCGGTGGCTTTGGTGGTTGCATCGTTGCGTTATGTGAACCAGATGCAGTTATTGATGGCTGGCATGTGAAGCCAGTATCAGCAGCTCACCACGTTGTTTAGCGGTACGACACCACATAGGCGAATGTGTATTCGCCCGGTGCAATGAGGTATTTCGCCAAAGTATCTGGCCCACAACTTGCTGTGCCAACACCACGGTGAGCAATATCCAGATGCACATTCAGTGCTGGTTGGCGAACAAGTTCGGCGTGTTCACTGGCTGCAAACAAATCATGGGCTGAATGGTGCACTGCAGACATATGCAAGAGGCAGCCATCAGCTTCAACACGAAGTAC
>CAIZMV010000023.1 GCA_903934195.1 uncultured Acidimicrobiaceae bacterium
CGATTGACCCAGCGACTGATGTGTACAAATACGGACAAGGAACATCGATGTCGGCGCCCATGGTTGCTGCTGCCGTTGCAATGGCTAGAACCAAGTATCCGTTATCAACGAATCCTGCCCATACTGCTGCTGCCATTAAATCTGCACTGCTGTATGCAGCGTCATTAAGCACACAATGCACAGGCTGCGGAAGTGGCATATTGAATATCCCAAGGTTTCTTGGAGTATTAAGCCCAACAGCATCTCCTACTGTCGTGCGCGAAACTTCAGTAACCCAAGGCAGAGGAGCAAGAATTCGCGTCACGTGGAGCGCACCAACTACTGCTGCGTGGAATCCCATCACTTCTTATTCAGTAGTTGCACGTGACAGTGGCGGCACCATTGTTGATACATGCACAAAAACACCCGCAGAAACCCTCGAATGTAATCTGGCGAATACCACGCAGGATACTCAATACACAGTTGCCATTACTGCTACGCGTGGGGCAACAAGTTCTACAACTCCTAATGCAACGATTACATCTCGTCGCCAAGCAAGTGCCCCTTCAGGATTGCAAGTGACGAGATCAGATACCAGCGCTACGTTCAGTTGGACCGAGCCCACAGATCTTGGTGGAGACACATTGGGACAACTAGCCGAGTTAAATGTGTATTCCTCTGAAACAGGAGACTCTGTCGTTCAAAGGTGCTACGCAAACGAAAGTACATGTAATGTCACTGAGTTAAATGCAGGGACAACCTATTGGGCTGATGTTAGGAGATGGGGAAATCAATTTGACTTCACTCTTACTTCTACGCGCGTTCGATTCACGACAACTGGAACCTTTACTCCACCAACAACATCTACGGTTGCTCCCGTAGTAACAACCACGGTGGCTCCCGTTGTGACAACCACAGTTGCTCCCGTAGTAACAACCACGGTGGCTCCCGATATCACAACCACGACAATTTCTAGTGGTGGATCATCGGGAACAACGGGAACAACGGGAACAACGAACACATCAGGCACAGGTTCTCAAACCTCTGTTTCAAACCCACCATCTACGGTTGCCGCACCGTATTCGGTAAAAGCAGGAGCTACGACGGTGAGATCCAAATTACTGTCCTTGGCCAACCTGAAATTACCAATTGGTTCAAAATTCGCACTAACGGTCTCGGCGTCATCGAAAAAGATTTGCAAGGTTTTAGGTACCGCAATCAAGACTGTCAAAAAGGGAACGTGCTCTGTTAACGTCATCGTCACACCGAAAGGTAAAAAACCGACTTCTAAGTCTGTAAAAATCGTTGTCAAGTAACAAGACAAAAATTCGGAAACTCCCGCAGTTACTGAGACTTTGTTTTCTTCTTTGAGGCTTTTGCCAAGGTCTGGAATTTTTCTGATGCGCCAACCAGGTTGACAATTGATTCCATGGCTAGGTCAACCCAACCTTCTTCCAGTTCAGGCAAATGTGAGAAATCCAAAATGATGTGGCCTATCAGTAATCCTTGGATCATGTACGCCACAGTGTGAAGATCATGCTTAGGGTTGATCCAACCTCGTGTGCGAAGTATTTCCAGTGTTTCAGCGAAGTAAAGATTGCCTTGCACCTGTGCAACACGAACGGCTTCACCCAATTTGTCATTCTGAGTTGCAGAGGCAAGTACTTGGATGCGACGTCGACGGAACTCTACGAATTCCTTTGTGGATGTTGCTCTCATGAGGTCAGCGAGCTTGTTGAAAAATTCCTCTTCTGAGGTAGAAGTTTCTGCAAGGAATCGAAAAAATAAGTTGTCGTTGTTAAGCCCTTCAGCAAGCTCTTCCAACTGCGCTGTATAAATCAAGTCAAACTTGCTACCGAAGTGGTGATACAAGGAACTGCGTGCTGCTTCTGCACGTTCAAGCACAGCATCCAGATCGAAACTATCGACGCCTTTATTTGCCAACTCGATACGGGCTTGCACCATAAGCCGGGCCATGGTGTCGATGCCGTCCCGGCGCTTTGGAGTTGATTTTGGAACAGACATACTGGATCTTTCGGAAGCCTAATAATTATAGACCGACTTATTAACAAATTATCCAATTGGACTTTGTCAGTCTAACTTACGCATGAAGTTGCCAGTTCACGAGGGTCTGTAATCTCATAGGCATGTCCGACACGCCTGATCCGTCCATCGAAAGCGACCTGCTGGCCGATGCCACCCCGGCGGATACGCCAGTTGAAGTAGCGGAGAAGCGCCGTTGGCGAGGCTTGTTGCGCTTCATGAAGCGCGAGGGTGAACAACGTGACCGCTCCATGATGTTCAATGCCGCGGTCACCGTCGGTACCACTGCGCTAGTGGCGTTCACCGCTATGTACGCAACGTTGTCTACGACCAATAGAAACCTAAACGAGACTCGTCGTGGTGCTCGAGTGGTGGCACTGGTGGAAGAGTGGTCAGTCACTGTTGCTGATGCTTCATCTGCAATTGAAATATTGGGCCAACGGGCTAATGACTTGTGGGCCTATGGTGCAGCCATAGAACAGCAAGGTGTCATTCTTGATGAGGCACTTGACAGTGAAGCGACCAAAGAAACGTCGTATCTGAAGGTGCGTCAGTCGCTTGCTTTTTCCTCAGCAAAGGCAGGCCTAGTTTCTTCTGAAGTAACTAATAAGTGCTTAGACAAATTTGTAGCCATGTTGGACACTTGGCAGAACGCGTTGAACTGGACCCGTTCTTCTCTGCAAGTAGAGGGAAGTGTGGAATCAGGAATTGCCGCTGTTGCAATGCAGCAAGATAATCGCACTGCGTTGTCAGACTCATTAACAATTGTGCGCAACTTGGCACGAACAGAACTTGATACTGCAGGAACTGATGGTTCTTCAGTGAAATGTTCTATCCCAGCTGAAGATGTGCTGTGGGGAAAACTGATTCCCTCAGAAGTTACTGAGTAGTTAACTCTCGAGAGTTTCGATTCCTCGACAAAAGAGTTCAACTAGTTGAGTAAGGCTTTTATCTAGGGCGTACGGCTCTGGATGCCCTTCATCTTTTTCAAGAACACAAAAGCCATGTAACGCACTGCGTAAGGTGCGCGCACAATGTGCACGTTGTGATGCTGATAACTGGTAACCGTCAAGTGATTGAGCAAGCACCGCAACCACGCGAGCCAATGACAATTCAATATCTAGGTCGCCGACAGATGGAACGCGGTCAGTAGCG
>CAIZMV010000024.1 GCA_903934195.1 uncultured Acidimicrobiaceae bacterium
TGAAGACTTCCTTCGCGAATCAGATTTCTTCGGAGCTACCCAAGTACTTGTTACTAGTGCATCTAGCAAGACTTCAATCGCACTTGCGCATAGCCTTCGTGAAAACTCCAAGACAAAGGTCATCGCACTCACATCTGCTGCCAACGTTGACTTCACATACGGTGTTGATCTGTACCACCAAGTCATCACTTACGAAGACATCGAATCTCTTGATTCGTCAGTTCCCACTGTCATTGTTGATATGGCCGGAAATGCCAGCGTTATCTCGCGCGTGCATAACCACTTCAATGACGCGCTGAAGTATTCATGTCGTATTGGCGGAACACACTGGGATCAGTCAGGTTCAACAAAGGGCATTCCTGGGCCACGCCCCGAGTTCTTCTTTGCACCAAGCCAAATGGCAAAACGCGGCAAAGAATGGGGACGTGACGTGTTCAACGAGCGCATCGCTACTGCTTTGTCACTATTCCTCGATGATTCAACACGCTGGCTCACCATTGAACATTCCCACGGCGCAGATGCACTGACCGATGTGTACATGCAACTCGTTGAAGGGCGCGTGCGCCCCGAAGCCGGACACATACTTTCTCTCTAACCACTATCAAAGGAACACCACCATGTCACCAAACAAACCCACATACGGAACAGTCGATCGTGAATACGGAATGCGCATGTTCACTACACCCCCAGAAGAAGACGGCCCAGTGTGGATGGTGAACTTCATGAAGTACAAAGAAGAAGCCACATATGCCGATGGCTCGAGAGGTATTACGGGTCAAGAAGCTGATGACAAGTACGCCCCAACTGAGATTCTTACTGAACTAGGCGCAGAAGTTCCGTTCTTTGGTGATGTTGTGTTGCAGCTTGCAGGAAAAGATTACAAATGGGACCGTATTGGTGTTGTGAAATACCCAACACGCGCGGCATTTCTCGGCATGCAGAATCGTAAAGATTTCCTCGACAAGCATGAGCACAAAGAAGCCGGCATGGAATTCACATTCGTTATCGGCTGCCAGCCAGTTGAACTGGGCAGCAAGTTCCGCGTACAACCAGAAACATGGGACAGCATCGAACATGCACCGACCGAAGAAGACGGCCCTGTCATGGTTGTGCATCTACTGAAGTTTGTCGAAGGCGGTCGTCAGGGCAACATGGAGGAATACCAGTCGAAGGCTTTCACTGTTGCTCAGAAACACGGTGGCGGAGCAGCTGCAGTTTTTACTGTTGAAGGAACCATCATGGGCGATGGTCGCCAATGGGATGAGTGCCGCTTCATTGCGTATCCATCAATGCGATCATTCATGGCTGTTGTACAAGACCCTGAGCGTCTTGAAGCACAAGGCAACCATCGTGTTGCTGCAATTGCAGATACCTACACCGTTATTGTCCGCCCACAGAACGATACGTTCACAACTCACGGAGCACTCTGATGGAAATAATGCGCACCCCCGATAGCTGCTTCGAGAATCTTGCGGATTACAACTTTGCACCGCATTACACAACCATTACCGCCACAGACGGCACAGCACTTCGTTTTCATTTCGTAGATGAAGGCCCGCGTGATGCAGCACCTATTGTGCTGATGCACGGCAACCCGTCATGGTCGTACTTGCATCGCCACATGATCACTGGGCTTGTTGCACTTGGTCACCGCGTACTGTCGCTTGACCTAATGGGCCTTGGCCGATCTGACAAACCAAACGACGCGTCGTACTACTCACTTGCTAGTCATGTTGACTGGGTTACAAAATGGTTCGAGGCAGAAAACCTCACCAACATCACCATGTACATGCAGGACTGGGGCGGCCTCATTGGCTTGAACGTGTTGCCACATATCGCAGACAGGGTTGATCGGGTCATTGCATCGAATACCGGATTGCCTGTTGGTGAAGGTGCCAATAAGGCAATGCGCGACTGGTTGGAATTTTCCAGTTCAGTTCCTGAACTACCTGTTGGGAGCCTGGTGAACGGTGGCTCAACTCGCACGCTCAGTGCTGCAGAGATTGCTGCCTACAACGCGCCATACCCTGACGGTAGTTACCAAACCAGCCCCAAGATATTTCCAAGCCTCATTCCAGTACAACCAGAAAATCCTGGTGTTCCACAAAATAGAGAAACATGGAAGTTCCTTGAGACATGGACCAAGCCATTCCTTACTGCTTATGGTTCAGAAGACCCGATTGCTTTCAAGCCTGGTGCTCACCTTGGATTCCAAACTCGAGTGCCTGGAGCTGCAGGGCTCACGCATCACGTGATTGAAGGCGCTAACCACTTCATTCAAGAAGATGCGCCCGCAGAACTTGTCACCATTATTCACAACTTCGCACAGTAGGTAGTCATGTCAACTCCAGAATTCGTACGCAGTCCTGACAGCAGTTTTGCTGACCTAGCTGATTATCCGTTTACTCCTAATTACTTCGACATTGATGGCTTGCGTATGCACTACATCGATGAAGGCCCTCGTGACGCACCTGTTGTTCTGATGATGCACGGTATGCCTTCGTGGTCGTACTTGTATCGCTACATCATTCCCGTCATGTTGGAAGCCGGATACCGCTGTGTTGCACCTGACCATATTGGTTTTGGTAAATCAGACAAAGTTGTCGACCCTGCGTGGTACAACATTGCGCGCCACACAGCCAACACTGCTGCACTCATTCAGCATCTTGATCTCAATAACGTCACCATCATGGTGCAGGATTGGGGTGGCCCTACTGGGCTTGCACAAGTAGCACACATGCCGGAACGTTTCAATCGTGTGTGCATTATGAATACATGGCTTCACCATGCAGAATTTGACTACTCCCCTGGCATTCGTCAATGGATTGAACAGAATTCACCCGGTGGTATTTTCCGAGACAA
>CAIZMV010000025.1 GCA_903934195.1 uncultured Acidimicrobiaceae bacterium
AGCGGCAGATGCGTCGCCGACGACGGCGATGACGGTGCCGACAGGAACGGTGTCCCCTTCGGCTACACGAATCTCCGTGAGCACACCAGAAATTGGCGATGGAACTTCAGTATCAACTTTGTCTGTGGACACTTCGAAAAGCGGCTCGTCAAGTGCAACAGTGTCACCGACTTTTTTGAACCATTTCGTAATGGTGCCTTCGGTAACTGTTTCGCCAAGTTGAGGAAGTGTGATCTCTGCCATGTTGTGTGTGTCCTGATTGTTACGCGTTGATGCTTCGGCCGGTGAGCGACATCACGGTCTCGCCGAATAGTTCGGAAAGGCTCGGATGTGGCTGAATGAAATGAGCTATTTCTTCTACTGTTGCTTCCCAGTTCACGGCCAAGTAACCGCCAGAGAGTTGTTCGGTGACCCACGGCCCGACCATGTGTACTCCAAGAACTTGACCAGCAGTGCCATCTGGGTTCTTCTTAGCGATGATTTTCACAAGACCATCAGTTTCACCAATGATCATTGCGCGACTGTTCGCACGGAACTGATGTTTTGCAACAACAACGTCGTATCCAGCAGCTTTTGCGGCTTCTTCGCCAGGGCCAGCCCATGCAACTTCTGGGCTGCAATAAATTGCCCATGGGACGCGGTCGTAATCAACAGGAATTGCTGTTTCGCCGAGTACTTGTTTCACAACGAGAATTGCTTCTGCATATGCAACGTGCGCAAGTTGTGGCGTGTTGATGAGGTCGCCAACCGCGTACACGTTTGCAACGTTCGTGCGGCAGTATGCATCAACTTCTACGAATCCACGATCACTAACTGCAACCTTGGTATTCGCAAGTCCTAATTGATCAGTGAACGGACGACGTCCGACAGACACGATGACTGCATCAACTTCTAGTTTTTCGCCATCACCGAACGAAACAACAGTTGATCCATTGCCTGTTGGCGTGTGACCAGTAACTGCAACGCCAGTTTTGATTGCAATCTTCTTCTTTCCGAAAGAACGCACAACAACATTTGCAAGGTCTGCGTCAAGGCCAGGAAGAATCTTTGGCAAGCCCTCCAAAATGGTGACTTCTGCACCAAGGTCAACAAACGTTGAAGCAAATTCACATCCGATTGCGCCCCCACCAATAACTGCGATGCGTGCAGGAATGCGATCAAGCATCAACACTTCGTCTGAAGTCATCACGGGTCCACCCGGTTCAAAACCAGGAATAACGCGAGGAACACTTCCGGCAGCAAGTACCACGTTCTTTCCTACGAGTTCAGTCTTGGTTCCGTCTGCAGCGGTAACTGTGACCGAGTTGTCGGCATTCAATGCACCAACACCAAGGACGTAAGTAACTTTCTTCGCCTTCACCAATCCGGTGAGGCCTTTCACTAGGCCGTCAACAATTTTTTGCTTGCGTGCCTGTGCAACTGCGAAATCTGTTGCGCCAAGAGTTGCTGCAATTCCGAATTCGGCTGCATGTTCAACATGGCGTCGAGCTGCTGCGGTTTCAAGAAATGCCTTCGCGGGGATGCACCCACGGTTCAGACATGTTCCGCCAAGGGTGTCTTTTTCGACAAGAGCCACTGATAATCCGGCAGATGCGCCATAGAACGCAGACGCGTATCCGCCAGGTCCGCCGCCAACGACCACAAGATCAAATGGTTCAGCCATGGGGGTTATCTCCAATCAGTTGAATACGCCGTTGTATTCCCCTACAACGGTAGCCGTTCTTACTGGCGAG
>CAIZMV010000026.1 GCA_903934195.1 uncultured Acidimicrobiaceae bacterium
GGGAATCGGTTTCCTATTGCTGAACTCGATGAGAGTTTTGGAATTTCAAACCACTGGCGCAATCGTGATTTCGATATTTGCAATTGTCTTGGCTATCGAACTGATTGGTAACTGGGTTCGTCAACTATTGCGGTAACGCTCTAGCCACATTTACTGCAGCGAATTAATCATCAGTCCAAGAAGGCCAACCGTGACAAGTTGTGACGACATGATTGCCGTAAACATCTTCCAACTCTGGTTGCGAAACCCGCGTTCCATGGTGGCGGCGATTTCAAGCTTCGTGGTCTCAACGGAGTGTTTCACTTCCATGATTGACTTCTCAAGGTCGGTTCGCATCTGAAAAATCAATTGCTCTAGATCGGTTCGCGTTTTCGTAATCATTTGCTCGAGATCAGTACGAGTAGCGATAGCGCTGAATTCGATGTCGTGCTTCAGCCCGACACTTTGTTCTTCAAGGTCACGCTTGAGAGAATTTCGTAATTCTTCGAGATTTTGTTTGGTTACAAAATCTGTCCAAGTGATTGGCGGTAGCTGCTCCATAAGAATGTCAGCCTCCTCTGTGCCAATGACTTCACAAAGGCGAGCATGTAGGCGCCGCTTGTTTTGTTCTGTAAAAGCCAAAGTAGCCCCCTTAGTTGGTATCTGCAAACGATGTGTGCCCCCGGTAAGCGCCTTTGGCAGTGGGTTCTAGAACGCACCTGATTATTTGACGCACAGGTGTTACCCGCGGGTAAGTTAGAGCCATGGCTGATTTCTCCCTCTCCCTCAATGAAGACCAACTCCAGATCAAAGACTGGATTCACCAGTTCGCTGTTGACGTAATGCGGCCGAACGCGCACGAATGGGACGAGCGTGAAGAGTTCCCATGGCCAATCGTGCAAGAAGCCGCAAAGAACGGTTTGTACGGTCTTGATTTCCTCATGAGCGCAATGGCAGACCCAACCGGACTCACCATGCCAGTGGCTATTGAAGAAATGTTCTGGGGCGATGCCGGTCTTGGCATGGCAATCATGGGTTCGGGTCTTGCAGCTGCAGGAATTTCTGGCAACGGAACTCCAGAGCAGATGATGGAGTGGGTGCCACAGTGTTACGGCACACCAGATGATGTGAAGCTCGGTGCGTTCTGTGTGTCAGAACCAGATGCAGGCTCTGACGTTTCTTCATTGCGCACACGTGCCGTCTACGACGAAGCAACAGACGAATGGGTAATCAACGGAACAAAGGCATGGATCACTAACGGTGGCATTGCAAACATTCACGTTGTTGTTGCAGCAGTTGATCCAGAACTTAAAGGTCGTGGCCAAGCATCATTCGTGATTCCGCCAAACACTAAGGGTTTGTCGATGGGGCAGAAGTACAAGAAGCACGGTATTAAGGCATCGCACACATCGGAAGTTGTTCTTGATGATGTTCGCGTTCCTGGTCGTTGCCTTCTTGGCGGCAAAGAAAAGCTTGATGCAAAAATTGCACGCGCTCGCGAAGGCGGCCACTCTGCAGGTGCACAGCCAGCAATGAAAACATTCGAAGCAACTCGTCCGGCAGTGGGTGCGCAAGCACTTGGTGTTGCACGTGCTGCCTACGAATACGCACTCGATTATGCAAAAGAGCGCGTTGCTTTCGGCAAGCCAATCATCATGAACCAAGCCATTGCATTCAAACTTGCAAACATGGCCACTGAAATTGATGCATCACGTCTTCTCATTTGGCGTGCATCTTGGTTGTCAAAGAATGGCGGCTTTAAGAACGCTGAAGGTTCAATGAGTAAGTACAAGGCATCTGAAACTGCAGTACGTGTTACTGAAGAAGCAATTCAGATTCTTGGTGGCTATGGCTACACACGCGAATACCCAGTCGAGCGCTGGCACCGTGATGCAAAGATTCACACCATCTTTGAGGGCACTTCTGAAATTCAGCAGCTCGTGATTGCTCGTGCAATCTCCGGCCTGCGCATCGAGTAAAACCCCTGCCAGATAAGGGTTTCGGCCTTTTCTCGTCCGACTTCATCTCGTTACGAGTTGGACTAGGCCTTGCCAGTTTGTGACAGGGTTTGCCACATCTTGTCCCCATTTTGTGACGCCCTGTCACAGAAATTCGTGGCGCCAAAGTTGTGCTGACGGTGGTGAGTACGTCGAAGAAGATTTGTTCGATATCAAAGTCAACAGTGAAGGGCTTGAAAGCGGGGACACGCACGTTGTTTGTTGCGGTGACGCCGAAGGCCACTGCGAAAGTCAAGAAACCAACGACCGTAACCAAACGAACGAAAGTGATCGTTACGAAATAGGTTCATTGACGAGAACGCAGCCACTGCAGGATTCAAGCCCAAACCACAACTCAACAGAGATCCGTCGGATATTGTTCTACCCGGAGAACTTCTCCACTTGAAATTAGGGTGCACCATGGGACATATACGAAAACTGGCCCTTATGGTCTTAACTCTGGCAGTTTCTGCCATTTCGCTTTCCACGACACCCGTAGCAACAGCTGAGGTCGCCCGTATTTCTGTGGTCCCTGGCCCGAACGAATTGGTTCAGGCTATTTCTATACCCGACTCCGTGGGCACCCGTTACCTTGGTGGCAAGTTCACTGCTTTTGATTCGTGGGGCACCGGCAGTGGTGCATTGGTCGATAATCAGACCGGAACCGTCAATACATCATTCCCCGCAGTCACAGGAAGTTTCGTCGCTGCATCGGCACCCGACGGCTCAGGCGGTTTTTACATCGGCGGACTCTTCAGCACCGTTGGTGGCGTAGCCCGCAACAATCTCGCCCACATCTCATCAGATGGCACAGTCACCGGTTGGAACCCCAACATAACGGGCTTGATCATCGCAATCGCAGTATCAGGTGACACCGTGTACATCGGCGGAATTATCCAGTCCATTGGTGGCGTAGCCCGCAACGCAAGTGTCGTAGCTGTTGACAGCACAACGGGCACGACTACCAATTGGCAACCAACCGTGACCGGTCGAGTCGACACAATCGCAGTATCGGGTGACACCGTGTACATCGGTGGACTAATAACCACCGCCGGTGGTCAACCCCGTAACAGAGCCGCAGCCATCGGCACTGACGGCACGCTCACCGATTGGAACCCCGACACAAATGGCACTGTCAAAACAATCGCAGTCTCTGGTAACACCGTGTACATCGGCGGGGAATTCACCACCGTTAGCGGACAACCCCGCAACTATGCCGCAGCTGTTGACAGCACAACCGGCGCTCTTCACACCACCTGGAACCCCACCGTAAGCAGCACTGTCAACGCAATCGCAGTCTCTGGGAACACCGTGTACCTCGGCGGGGAATTCACCGCAGTCAGCGGACAACCCCGCAACTATGCCGCTGCCATCGGCACTGATGGCACACTCACCGCGTGGAACCCCAACACAAACGGCACTGTCCACGCGGTCGCAATGTTTGGTAACACCGTGTACCTCGGAGGAAGCTTCACCACCATCGGCGGCGTTACACGCAACCGCGCCGCAGCCATCGGCACTGACGGCACACTCACAGGTTGGAAACCCAACACAAACGGCGGTAGCGGCCCATTCGACGGCGTCGCGTCAATTGCAGTGTTTGGCAACACCGTGTACATCGGTGGAGACTTCACCACCACTGGCGGCACCGAGCGAAACCGTGTCGCCGCAATCAACACAGACGGCACACTCACCAGTTGGAACCCCGATATAAATGGCGGTTCAAGCGTGGACGCCAGCGTCTCTACAATTGCTGTATCCGGCAATACGGTCTACATCGGTGGAGACTTCACAACCGTTGGTGGCGTTACACGCAACCAAGCTGCTGCTGTCAATACTGACGGCACACTCACCGCTTGGAACCCCGACATTGACGGAGGCGTTTTCACGATTGCGGTATCTGGCAACACCCTGTACATCGGCGGAGACTTCACCACCGTTGGCGGTGTCACACGCAACAACATTGCAGCAGTCAATACTGACGGCACACTCACCACCTGGAACCCCAACGCGAATTTCTATATCGAAACAATCGCAGTATCAGGTGGCACCGTGTACATCGGCGGACGCTTCACCACCATCGGCGGTGTCACACGCAACTATGCCGCTGCCATCGGCACTGATGGCACACTCACCGCGTGGAACCCCAACACAAATGCAACTGTCAACGCAATCGCAGTATCAGGTGGCACTGTGTACATCGGCGGATTCTTCGACACCGTCGGCGGCGTTACACGCAACCGTGCCGCTGCTGTCAACACTGATGGCACACTCACCACCTGGAACCCCAACACAAATGAAACTGTCAACGCAATCGCAGTTTCTGGCAACACCGTGTACATCGGCGGAATGTTCGACACTGTCGGCGGCGTTACACGCAACCGTGCCGCTGCTGTCAACACTGATGGCACACTCATCACCTGGAACCCCAACACAAATGCAACTGTCAACGCAATCGCAGTATCAGGTGGCACTGTGTACCTCGGCGGAAAATTCACCACTGTCGGTGGTGAAATACGTAGCGGACTTGCTGCTGTCAACAACACCACTGGTGCAATCGTTTCCTTGCAACTACCGCCAGCCGCGCCTGCAACTCCTGTTGCAACAGCGCTTGACGGCAAGGTTTCTGTGGCGGTGAGCAAAGGATCAACTCCTGCTGGCACACCGAGCTCGTTCACTGTGAGTGCTGTGCAAGACGGAACAAAGACATGCACGGTTTCTGGAGCTTCGGGCTCGTGCACTGTTGAGTCGCTCACAAACGGAATCAGTTACACATTTGTTGCAACTGCCAGTAACGCTGGTGGACCATCGGGAATGTCTGTCGCATCAAATGCGGTGATACCAGCGGCAGTACCCACAACAACTGTTCCTTTGGTAGTTACCACGACCACAGTTCCTACGGCAGTACCCACAACGACTGTTCCTTTGGTGGTGCCCACAACGACTGTTCCTTTGGTGGTGCCAGATGCTGTCAAAGCAGTGATACCGAAGGTGAAAAAAGGAAAGAAGATTTTATTTTCAACGATTAACAAATCAGCAAAGATCTGGGTACCTAGTGGCGCGAAAGTTGTACTAACTGTGGCGAGTAGTTCGAAGAAGATTTGTTCAGCATCAAAGACAACAGTGAAAGCGCTTGCCATTGGCACGTGTTCACTGTCTGTTGCGATGACGCCGCGTGCGACAGCGAAAGTGAAGAAACCGAAGACCGTTGTTATAAAAACGAAAGTTATCGTTACAAAATAGGTTCCCCGGAATAGCTCATTTCTGAGATCATCGCGCAACAATGATGAGTGTGCACCGTCTCGCTGTCGACGAGGAAACTCATAGAGTGGAGTCAATTCACAACATGATTTCGGACTGCGTCGTCGCACATTGATCACTGGATCACCAGGCCGTGGCTCGCTTCTGTGACGGACTGTCACAGAATCTGAATCGAAACCCAGTCATCACTCGGCTGGCACCGTGATGCAAAGATTCACACCATCTTCGAGGGCACTTCTGAGATTCAGCAGCTGGTCATTGCACGTGCAATCTCTGGCCTACGTATCGAATAACTCAGTTTTGTTGCAGCACTAGGTCCTGGCGGCGTCGCTCGGGTGAGGGTTACTGTGCTTGACTAGAGCCTGTGACGGAAAGACCAACGCGCAGCAATGGACGAGAGACTATGTCGCGAATCCTTGACCACGCGCGTCGAGAACTTGATGAATTTGGCCCTGTCAAGTTCAACATCATGCGTGTCATTGAAGAATCTGGTGTTTCAAAAAGCTCGGTGTATCACCACTTTGGTGGACGTGATGGCGTCATTTCTGCAGTCGAAGTACAGCGATTGATTGACGAACGTATGGCAAACAATGCACTTCTTGCTCAGATTCTTGCCAGCGTGAACTCAGGCGAAGAATGCCTTGATGTCATCGAGGCAGGATTGCGTGCGGCATCGAACGCAACCGGCCGTAAGAACAGATCACATCGCATCGCAATAGTCGCAGCAGCGCAACACATTCCAGTTCTGACTGAATCACTTGCACAAGAGTCACGCATAGCCGACATTGCACTTACCGAAATGTTGAATGGTGCGCGAGATCGTGGATTGATTAACCCCACTGAATCAGTGGAAGATATTGCGCGGTATATGGCCACGATGTTCATTGGTCGGTCAGCTTTGGACACCTTTGAGTCTGAAGAATTTGATGCCGCTTGGATCCGAATGTCGATGAGCGTTTTACGCGGATTTCTTCAGCCATCACCCAGCAAAAAATCGTAGAACTAGCCTCTGCAATCAAACACGCTGAGGCCTGAAGGATTCAGCTTCGAGAAGTGAAGCGACGCAACTGATTTCTCACTAGGTCATCTATGTACTGAGATAGATCGGGTCCGAATCCGCTTCGAATATCAAAACCTTCACCATGCATGTGGCGAGCGCCGTGTTGTCGAAGGCCTGACTTCATTGACTTCACAAGTGAATTGGGGCCGCACATAACAATGTGCGTGTTCTGTAGCTTCTCGTTCTCTATTGCGGAAATGACTTGATCTGGGTGGAGGCGATTCTCTTCATCAGACGCGTGAACATGCAGGTGAATTCGACCCTCACGGTCTGCAACTTCGAGCATTTCAATTGCGGGCGCATTGCTTCGAGACGGAATGCAATAGAAAAGGTGTGGGGCAGGGCCGTCTTCGGGCAGCCGTGAGATTGATGTGCCGAGGAACGGGGTGATTCCTACGCCACCCGCAATCCAAACAACATGTTCAACAGCGTGATCAGGAATTGGTTCCAAGTGTCCGTATCCGCCTTCCACCACAACCCGGTTGTTGATAGCAAGCGAAGTGATGAGTTGATGAGTCCAGTCACCTAAATCGCGAATGACAAATCGAAGGCACTCTTCGTCTGGTGATGAAGCAATGGTGAAGGGGTGCGGCTCTCGCAAACCAGGAACTTTCACCGTAAGAAATGCGAACTGACCCAACTGATACTTCAGTGGTTTTCCAACTGGCTCCAACTCAACCGTGATTACATTGCTGATGATTTCAATGTTTGAGACCCGATGAAGTTTTCCTTTTCGAAACATGTCACGCCACACCACTCGGTATATCCATGCCGCAAGACCGAGGAACATGAAGCCTGTAAACCATGAACCCCAGAAAGAAGCATTCGCGTACGGCTTTGTGGATGTATAGAAATGCCAACATGAGAATGCATAGGGGAGAACCAGCAACTTGTGGGTGAAACGCCACCAACGTGTTGGAATCCATCGGAGCAAGCTGATGCCAACAAGGATGTACAGAAGAGTTGATCCGGTTTCCGCTAGGTCTTCGGCTGCATCGGCAATGTCTTTGGATGCTCCGCGAATTCCCTTCACGTCATCAACCATTTCCAAGTGCAGCCACATTGCGCCCACTGACAACGCACCCAACCAGCGGTGCCACACGTACATGCGATCAACACCACCAAAGATTTGTTCAAGAGGCAGTATGCGCGTGGAGAGAAGGTTGCTCCATGTCATCATCATGATGGAGACAGATCCGATGAACAATGCGAAGGCGGCGTTTCCATCACCAATTGTGTTGGTGAATGCAAACCACCCAACAAATATTGTGATTACTGCCATGACAGGACCAATCCAGGTGTAATTCACTGTTGGTAGTCGCGGCGCTACCGGCTTTGCGAGGCGCCAGTCAGAAGGTCTTCCAAGGAGTCTCCTGACAAGAACTTGAGTGTTCTTCATAAATCGAATCAGCATTTGTCAGCTACTCCGTTGGGTCATTTGTGGTTGAGGCGTCAACACTGAGACGACGCAGTGGGCCTGTAAAACCAACGAGCAATGTGACAACAATAAATAGAGCGCCGATCACAAACAGAAGCGGTGCAATCGACACCGATTGAACAATAAGGCCAAGAGCCAATGTGCCTGCAGGTGTTGCGAGGTACATCAGTGAGAACTGTGTTCCGAAAACTGGCCCATGCAGATGTTGGGGCATTCGTTGCTGAACAAGGTAGTTGCTCATTGGGCTCACGGGGCCAAATGCAAGTCCGAGTGCTAGCCCGAGACCAATGAAGATGATGGCATTCGGCAAGAAAGCCATGGCGCAAACAACAGCACCAATAAGTGTCATTGAGACGATCACCATATTGCCAGGAGAGAAGATGCGAACGGCGCGATGAAATTGAAGAGCACCAATCACGATGCCCACTGACATAGCTGACAATACGAAACCAAGTGTTCGCGGTTCATTCAGATCCCGGAAGTA
>CAIZMV010000027.1 GCA_903934195.1 uncultured Acidimicrobiaceae bacterium
CATGGGCAATGGCGGCTCAACAGTGTTCTGGGACGTTGCCACATTCGGCCTCATTCGTGAACGCAGCCATCACCTCGTGTTCGGGGAATTCTCTTCCAAGTTCGCAGAAGCATCAGCTGCTGCACCTCACTTGGCAGACCCAGTAGTTGTCACATCAGACACTGGCACTCACCCTGCACCTTCTAGTGATGCAACGTGCGATGTGTATGCATACCCACACAACGAAACTTCGACTGGTGTTGCGATGACACCTGTTCGTCCTTCGAAAGACGGACTAGTCGTTGTTGATGCAACATCTGCAGCAGGCGGCCTGATGTGGGACCCAGCAAATGTTGATGTGTATTACTTCGCTCCGCAAAAGTGCTTCGCCTCTGATGGCGGCTTGTGGTTAGCTGCATGTTCACCAGCAGCCATTGAACGCATTCGCGAGATCAAAGCAACAAAGCGTTGGATGCCAGCGTCACTTGACTTATCAATTGCTCTTGATAACTCTGTTGCAAACCAGACATACAACACTCCGGCACTTGCCACTCTCATCATGTTGGATGAACAAGTGAAATGGCTGAACTCAAATGGCGGTTTGTCATGGGCTGCGGCGCGCACTGCTGAATCAGCACGCAACATCTACTCATGGGCAGAGGCTCGTGAATTTGCAGCACCGTTCGTGGCAAACCCTGCGCAACGCTCTGACGTTGTAGCAACCATTGATATCGATGGCGTTGACGCCAACACCATTAGTGCCATCCTGCGCGCCAATGGCGTCGTAGATACTGACAGTTACCGCAAATTAGGCCGTAACCAGTTGCGTGTTGGCATGTTCCCTGCCATTGACCCATCAGACGTGGCAGCACTTACTGCCTGTATCGACGTAGTGGTTGACCATCTTCGTTCGTAGATTGAACATCAATGCCCATCAACGTTGACGAAGTTCTCGAGACCTATTGGGATGATCTCGCGCCACTGCGTAACCCCGTCATGCTTGTTGCTCTGCGTGGGCTCTTTGATATTGGTGGCGTAGCAACTTCTGCACTCGACTGGATGCTGAAAGAACGCGACGCAACAGTTGTTTCAGATATCGACCCAGACCCTTTCTTTGATTTCACACAAGAGCGTCCGGAACAAGTCATTGACGAAGATGGCGAACGACAGATTCAGTGGCCTGAAAACGACTTCATGATTATTCGGTACCCAGAAGGTGCCCGCGACATGATCGTGTTAAACGGCGTTGAACCACACGTCTCTTGGGGAACTTTCTCGCAATGCATCGTTGAAGTTGCACGCGGACTTGGATGCAACCTTGTTGTCAGCCTTGGCGCTGCTGCTGAGCAAACGCCCCACACTCGCGTGCCCCTTGTTGTTGGCAGCACCACTAACGAAGAACTCGCGTCTCGACTTGGTCTCAGTCGTCCGCAGTATCAGGGCCCAACCGGAGTCGCTGGCGTCATGTTGGGTGCGCTTGACGATGCAAAAATTCCAAGCATCAGCCTTCGTGTTGGCGTACCGCATTACCTGATGCATGCACAACACCCGAAGAGCGCAGCTGCGTTACTTCAGCACCTGCAACATGTTCTGGGTATCCCTACAGATCACCAAAACCTTGTTGACGAGATTTCGCGTTGGCAAGAACTACACGACGCAGCAGTTGAAGGCGACCGCGAAGCATCGGCGTACGTCACCATGCTTGAACAGCGCTATGACCACACCATGGAACGCAATATGCCAAGTGGCGAGGACTTAGCCGCAGAACTTGAAGAGTTCCTGCGCGGCCAATCCGACGACGATATTTCCTAAACTGACTTCCGCTCGCCCACATAGGGATTGATGAACACACAAATCAGACCTAATCTCTTACCCATGCAACTCACCGCCGTCATTTGGTCAGACCCTTCCGGCGGTTTCTGCTCGCTCAACCCTGATACGGGAACGGCCAGTCAGGGCGCCACTGTTGAAGAGGCGCTAGCAAATCTTGAAGAGGCCACAACTTTGTACCTTGAGGAGAGCCCACTAACTAGTGGCTCACCGGTGACAGGTGCTTTTGTGACCACTTTCAATATTTCAGACGTTGCCTAAGCTCCCCGTCTGCTCTGGCGCCGAAGTTATTCAAGTTCTCATCAGACTTGGTTTCGAAACTCGTCGACAACGAGGTAGCCACATAGTGCTGCGTAAAGAAAACATCGTGTGCGTTGTTCCACTTCACAACGAACTGAAAATTGGAACGCTACGAAATGTCCTCAAACAATCAGAGGTCTCCGTTGCTGAATTTCTCGGCGCCTACAAAAGGCACTGAGTTATTTGATGGCTGCGAAGCCCAATGCAAGGTCAGCCAAGATGTCATCAATTGACTCAAGGCCAACTGACAAACGAATCAGGCCTGGTGTTACACCAGCTGATGCTTGTTCTTCTGGCGTCAACTGACTGTGCGTGGTTGATGCTGGGTGAATCACCAAGCTGCGCACATCACCAATGTTGGCAACGTGGCTGTGCAACTTGAGTGCCTCAACGAACTTCTTACCGGCTTCAACGCCGCCCTTGATTTCGAATGCAAGAACTGAGCCGTAGCCCTTTCCACCGAAGTACTTCTTCGCACGCTCGTGCCAAGGAGAAGTTGACAAACCTGCATAGTTGATGCTCTCGACACCCTTTTCCTTCTGCAAGTACGCAACAACTTTGTCTGCGTTTGACCAGTGACGGTCCATGCGCAATGACAATGTCTCAACACCTTGCAAGATTGCCCATGAGTTGAATGGGCTTGCAGACATACCGAGGTCGCGCAACATTTGAACACGTGCCTTGATGATGTACGAACCTGCACCAAGTGCTGGCCAGTATGAAAGGCCGTGGTACGACGGATCTGGTTCTGTGAAGTTCGGGAAGCGACCGCTTGCAGCAAAGTCGAACTTTCCACCGTCGATGATTGCACCAGCGATTGAGTTTCCGTGACCACCAAGGAACTTGGTTGCAGAGTGAACAACAATGTCTGCACCCCACTCGAGCGGGCGAATTCCGTACGGAGTTGGCACTGTGTTGTCGAGCATCAACGGAATGCCGTGATCATGTGCAACTTTGGAAACGCCTTCGATGTCGAACACGTCGTTCTTTGGGTTGGCAAGAACTTCACCGAAGAACAACTTTGTGTTCGGACGGATAGCTGCTTTCCACTGCGCGAGATCATCTGGGTCGTCAACGAAAGAAACTTCGATTCCCATCTTTGGGAATGTGTAATGCAACAAGTTGTATGTGCCGCCGTAGAGCGATGGCGATGCAACGATGTGTGCGCCAGCTTCAGCCCAGGTGAGAATTCCCAATGTCGCTGCGCTTTGTCCGGATGACACAACAAGTGCACCTGGCAAGCCAACTGCAGTGGCGGTGCCGCCTTCAAGATCTGACAAGCGTGCTTCAAGAACACCAGTTGTTGGGTTCATGAGGCGTGTGTAGATGTTTCCGATTTCAGCAAGTGCGAACAAGTTCGCTGCATGTTGCGTATCGCGGAATTGATACGAGGTTGTTTGGTAGATCGGAACCGCGCGAGCGCCTGTTGTTGGATCTGGCTCTTGGCCGGCGTGAATCTGGCGGGTTTCGAAACCCCATGCTGCATTTGTCATAGGACAGAACGCTAGCCCCCAATTCCCGACCTACCAACTCGGGAATTGCCAATAAGGCGGATTCTCGTACTCATCAAGGCATGAATACCCGAATGAAATCAAGGAAACCATGCCTAGCGCATGATGGTACGGTTCGGCCCATGCAGACCATGATCACCCAACGCGACCTTCGCAATAACAATGCGGACATTGTGCGGCGTCTTGAAGATGGCGAGACATTCATCATCACCCGCAACGGGAAACAGATCGGCGTATTGACTCCTATGAAACGTCCGCAGTTTGCTCGCATGTCTGATGTGCTGGAAGCTTTCAAAGGTCTTCCTGAAATGAGTTACGCCGAGTTACGCCGCGACCTTGATGAGTTCATCGACCAAGATCCAACACCAAGATTCTTAAAGGAGTAATCCAAAAGACTTCGCTGGTCTTGACGAGCTCATTGAAATCCTCACCGTATAAATAAAAAAGGGCCCGCCGAAGCGAGCCCTTTTTCAATTCTTGAAAGAATCAGCCACCTGAGATGTCTGAAACTTTCTGCTTGCCAGCTGACAACCACGGCATCATTGCGCGCAGGCTCTTGCCCACTGCTTCGATTGGGTGCTTTGCTCCGGCTTCACGCAATGCGTTGAAGTTGGCGCGGCCTTCTTC
>CAIZMV010000028.1 GCA_903934195.1 uncultured Acidimicrobiaceae bacterium
CGCCGCAATAACCACAACGATGATGATCGCGAGCAAATACTGCACGACGCGACATGGTTGCGTTGCGGTGATACGGAACTTTCACTACATACCGCAATCGAATAACGATTGGCGAAGCCAATGTGAGCCGCTCTGAGTGAACCTCTGTTCCGTCATCTGCGATGACCTCAGCCTTATCGCAGAGAACAAGACATATCGCACGTCGTGCTGACACAACACTGAGTGGTTCATATGTTGCATTAAGAACGAGTGCGCTTCTCATTAGTTCTCGCTACTCCACCGTCTGCACCACTGTAAGTAGGCGACAACATCTTCTGACCGAATGGGCCCTCGTGCAACGCCATGTCCACCGCCGTATTGAGTGACTAGACGAAACTCTAAATAGTCACGCGAAGGCACAGGAAGAAATGGTGCTGTGCGCCACCAACCTCGTGGCACTAATCGACATGCCTGAGCAAGCGCCGTGCCCCACAGCCATGGCCGAACAACGACAGCGCCAAAAATGGACAGTAATGCAGAGTCTCTTGTCGAAGTCGAACCTGCGGTTTGCATAGCGCCAACAGTAGTGGGCAAATCTCGACTAATTGTGAGGGAACTTGACGCGAGGCTTACGGATTGTTTGGGCAAGGTCTTGAACCCCTGCGCGCCCAATCAATCGGACCTGGCGTTCAATGACCAAAGCAAAGCCCATCATCACAACAAAAGCTGCAAAGGCAATGAGGAAATGAATCTGCAAACTGGCAACAACGGCCACGAGCGACACAACGACCCCAACTAATGCCCACCACACACGGCGGGCCGAGTGGCGATACAGCCCAGACGAGGACACCGCGCTAGCGAATTTCTCGTCAGTTTTGAGCTGAGCTTCAATCTCGCGGAGGATTCTTTGTTCGTCGTCTGACAATGGCACACGTTGATTGTCTCACCTCACAGACCTAAACGCAATGCGCGTCGGTGTGTTCTATGTCAGGTCCTGTCGTCAGCAACAGGTCCTGCCGGGCTCTGACCAGGAGTTCTGGTGTTGAGCCCACTTGCAGGCCCGATCACTCCGGCCCCAAACCGATCCACAATCAGGTCAACTGCCTTGCTGGCTGGCTTCCAATGCTCTTCAATGTCTTCGGGCGTATCTCCACCATCATCGAATAGTCGGGGAATCCCCTCGCTCTGCTCGGTCAGTTTCTGAGCATGAACACCAAGCAAACGAACACCTTGTGCGTAGTCCAACATGGACAAAAGAGGCTCGAGGGCTGCCACCATCGATGGACCAGTTGTCAGTGGCACTGAGGGCGTCACCGACCGAGTGACTGATTCAAATGATGAGAATTTCACTTTCAACAACAATGTGCCAGCTGCTACCCCGGCGTCACGAGTTCGACGCGCCACCGCGTCACACAGACGCACCAACTGCACACGCAGTTCCTCGTGCGTTGTGAGATCTGAAGAAAACGTCTCTTCATGTCCGATTGATTTTGCAATCCGTTCTGGCTCAACAGATCGTTCATCAATTCCCCGTGCAAGAGCATGAAGATGTCGTCCATTTACATCACCCACCGCAGCACACACAATGTCAACATCTAGTTCCGCTAAATCAGCGACAATACGGACACCTATGGCTTCAAGTTTTGCAAGCGTTGCAGGCCCGACTCCCCATAGTGACTGCACAGGAAGCGGTAGTAAGAATTCAGATTCATGTCCGCGTTTCACTTCAAACACTTGGTACCCGCGTTGCACTCCGCCAGCCATGGCCCGCGGCTTTGCATGTTCAGATGCAAGCTTGGCAAGAAACTTGTTCGGTGCGACTCCGACACTGCATGTCAACTGCGTTTCTGACACCACGCGCTCGCGTAATGCCCACGCAATAGAAACCGCATCACCCATCAGAAGTGACGCCCCCGTGACATCTAGAAATGCTTCATCAATTGAGATCTGCTCAACTAGCGGAGTAAACGACTCAAATATTGTGTGCAACTTTTGGCTGTATTCGACATAGTGCGAAATATCAGGAGCAATGAACACGGCGTCCGGGCACAATTTGCGCGCGATAGCCGACGACAAGGCAGAGTGAATTCC
The DNA here is from genome assembly GCA_903934195.1 of uncultured Acidimicrobiaceae bacterium. Taxonomy (GTDB): domain Bacteria; phylum Actinomycetota; class Acidimicrobiia; order Acidimicrobiales; family Ilumatobacteraceae; genus UBA2093. The sequence goes on from CAIZMV010000028.1 coordinate 2,071, forward strand.
GTACCTGCGCGCTTCATACGACGCGGCGGCCACAACGCCGCGACCCCCTGTTCCTCCGACGACTACCGGTAGTCCCCGTAATTCCGGGTGACGCAATAACTCAACCGACACATAGAAGGCATCCATATCAATGTGAAGAATCGAACGGTCACTGGTCATTTGAACGAACGCTACTGCACTCGCCATGCAAGCACGCCTACGATGGGCTGGTGCCAGACTCCTCCACATCACTCTCTGCCCTACCGTCCGTCACTGCGCGAGTCGTTGCCTTTTGCTCAATTCTGCTTGGCGGCCTCGCAGGTGGACTTCTTGGCTATGGATTAGTTGATACGCAATGCACTGGCGCGTGCTCAGTACAAACAGGTTCGGGAATGTTGATATGCAGTCTGATTGGCGCAGGCGGAACAGCCATCGTTGCAGTTCTCGTGTTACGCGCACATGGTGAGTGGCGAGATATTTCGGATCCCACATGACCACGTCTCCCTCGCTCGGATCTCAGTTACGTCACGTTGCAGAATCATTGGCTCGTGAAGCAGGAGATATGGCGCTTCTCGGACGCAAGAGCGGCCCACTTACTGCCACAACAAAGTCATCTCCGATTGACATGGTGACAAAGTTTGATAAAGCAAGCGAAGCCATGATTACTGAAGGCTTGGCACAATTGCGTCCTGACGATGCAATTATCGGAGAAGAAGGCGCAGCTAAAAATGGCACTTCTGGAATTACGTGGCACATCGACCCCATCGACGGCACCACGAATTTCTATTTCGATCTTCCTATGTGGGCTGTTTCAATCGGAGCAACTGATGAACATGGCCCACTTGCCGGAGCGGTGTATGTGCCAGCTCTCGGCGAGATGTTTAGTGGCGCCCGCACAGAAGGCGCCAGTCTCAACGGGTTACCAATCAGTGTTCGCGACAATAATGACCTTGCAGATGCTCTTGTATGCACCGGCTACAGCTACGTAATCAGCGAGCGTGAAGTACATGCCAAACGCGTTGCCGACATTGTGATGAAAGTTCGAGACCTTCGCCGATTCGGAGCAGCTGCTGTTGATTTGTGTTTCGTTGCGTGCGGACGCCTTGATGCCTACTTCGAAGAACACCTACATTCATGGGACCTCATTGCAGGCCAAGTAATAGCTACCGAAGCTGGTGCCGTTTTTTCTGACTATGTCGGTAACCCTGTAACGCCGTCGCAAGTAATTGCAGCAACTCCGGGTGTACATGCAGACCTCATTCGACTCATTGCTGCATCGGGGCCAGGTGCTTCATGAGCGTGGTGCTGGCAATTGATGCAGGCACCACCGGGGTGCGCACACGAGCCGTTTTTGACGACGGACACGAGTCATTTTCGTCATACAAAGAATTCACTCAATACTTTCCGCAACCAGGTTGGGTGGAACATGATGCTCTTGAAATCTGGAATGCAATTGTGGCCACCTTGCAGGACGTGTGTAGCCAACTCACACAACCCGTTTCCGCCATCGGAATTACAAACCAACGAGAAACGGTTCTGGCCTGGGACAAAAGAACTGGGCAGCCATCTGCCAATGCGATTGTCTGGCAAGACCGTCGTACTGCAGAACGATGCGAAGAGCTACTGCCGTCACTAGACCGTGTTCGCGCAGTCACCGGCCTTGTTCTTGATCCGTATTTTTCAGGAACTAAAGCTACATGGTTATTGCAACACACTGCAGTTCCGCCAATTGAACATTTGTGTATCGGCACAATTGACTCATGGTTGGTGTGGAAGCTAACTGGCGGCGCTGCTTTCGTAACAGACCCCTCTAACGCGAGTCGCACGATGTTGTTTGACATCAACACTTTGCAATGGAGCGCAGAAATGTGCGACTTACTCGGCGTGCCTATGTCTGTGTTGCCGACAGTGCGACCATCAAGTGGGCGATTCGGAGTAACTACTGATGTTCCTGGTGTACCGAACGGAATACCGATCTCTGGAATTGCTGGCGACCAACAAGCTGCACTATTCGGACAAGCATGCACAAGCGTTGGCATGGCGAAGAACACTTACGGAACCGGAAGTTTTGTACTTCTCAATATCGGCACCACATGTCCGGCCCCTTCAGACGGAATGCTCACCACAGTTGCTTGGGACCTCGGAGACGGTGCGCCTGTGTATGCCCTTGAGGGAGCAATCTTTGTAACCGGCGCTGCTGTTCAATGGCTCCGTGATGGCCTTGGCGTCATTAACGAGTCGTCAGAGATCGGAAGTTTGGCAGAATCTGTACCCGATTCAGGCGGCGTATACGTGGTGCCAGCATTTACTGGCCTAGGAAGCCCATGGTGGGACCCGTACGCGCGCGGTTCAATCATCGGAATCACCCGTGGCACCACCAAGGCACATATTGCTCGCGCAGTAGTTGACGCAATGGTGCACCAAACCAGAGATGCAATTGATGCAATGACTCAGGCTGGCGGCGTCACGCTTGCTGAACTTCGTGTTGACGGTGGCGCATCAGTGATGGATGCAATGTTGCAACGTCAATCAGATGCTCTTGGTGTTCCTGTATTGCGACCGACAGATCATGAGACCACGGCATTGGGTGCTGCTTACCTAGCTGGCTTGGCAGAAGGCGTGTGGGCAAACCTTGGTGAGATTGGTTCCATGTGGGCGCTCGATAAACGATTCGAACCCCAAGAAGAAGATCATTCGCATGCGCAATGGCTTCGTGCGGTTGAACGCTCCCGCAGTTGGGCTAGCCCTGAGTCATAAACAGGGCACAACCTATTGCGCCTGCACGTTCACCTAAAGCTGCGACATGCAACGAAGGATGAGGCCGCGATTCAGATGAATACAGCGCAGCAGCAAAACTCTGTGACACAGAATCAAGTACGAAGTCGAACGACTGCACCACACCCCCACCGATAACAATCACTTCTGGGTCGCAAATATTTGTCAGGCTTGCAAGCCCCACTGCAACCCAATCTGCAAACGTGGCAACAACTGACAGAGCATGAGCGTCGCCTGAACTGGCCGCAGCAAAAACTTCTTCACCGCTCATGCCACCGCTCAACATTCGCAATGCAGACCCGGATGCGTATCGTTCCCAGCAGCCCCGCCTACCGCACACGCATTGTTCGCCATTGTGCTGCACAACCATGTGCCCTATTTCGCCAGCGAACCCGTTTGCACCCCGGTGCAACTGACCACCCATGACAATTCCGCCACCGATACCAGTGCCAAGAGTGACGATGACAGCGTTCATAGCGCCGCTAGCAGCACCAGCTTTCCATTCACCGTAGGCCGCCATCGTTGCATCGTTTTCTACATGCACGCTGATACCAAGTCGCGAACGAAGCTCGGGCCCAACTGCAATGTTGTGAGCGCCCTTCATGTTGGGAGACGCACGCACGATTCCGTCTGGCGTGATTAACCCAGGGACCCCAACACCAAGCGTGATTGTTCCGGAGAGTTCATGAAACATTGCTTCAAGGAGATCAACCAACTCAGAAGCATGTGGCGTTGGGTATCTGATTTCTTCGAGTACGACGCCACGATCATCAACGCGCACGCCATGGCACTTTGTGCCACCAACATCAATTCCTACGAAGCTCACGACTCGGCGCGAGCCTTCAGTTCTTTGACTGCCTCGATGAGAATTCTTGCCTCGGCACGGCGCTTCACAAAACCAGGCAGCGGAACAACAAGTTCAAGTTCCAGTTCGTAAAAGACTTGAGTGCCGCCATCTACTTCAACAAATGAATACGCACCATTGAGCGCACGCATGATGTCACCCTCAACTAGATGCCATGACAGACGTGATGGCTGTTGTGAATAGTCATATTCGAGTGTGTAACGAGTGCTGCGACCAAGAGCTGATGCACGGTATTCAACTCGAAGACCACGACCTTCATTGTCGCGTGTCAACACATTTGCTTCCTTAACATCCTTTGCCCAATCGGGGTAGTTCTCAAATCCGAGAACAACATCCCAACAAGAAGCCAGAGGGGCCGAGATGAGGGTGGTCTGTGCAGCGCGGTCAGTCATGGTTCTAATCTTGACCGCTCGCGGGCTCCTGAAGTGGCACCTCAGGGGAATCGCCGAATTGACGCGGGGCAAATGTGCCAAATGTGGCTCCCCATAGACCATTAAGACCAAGGCCCATCATGGGAGCCAGCACCCCAAATGCCAATGTGCTCCCCGCACGGCCGTCAGTAGTTGTACGGCTAATCGCTGTGGCAACAGCGACCACTACCTGAATACCGAGAGCGCTGTTCATCAGTCGTGCAACTGATTGTGGTGCACAATTGTCAACCAGAAAATAAAGGGCCGCTACTGAAATATTGTCAGCACGACTGCGCTGTACTGCTGTCCAATAGCCCCACAAGAACGCAACGATGCCGACTGTAAAGCAGCCAAGACTCACCACGACACCAATGGTCTTCCACGGTGATGTGAATGTCACCGCAGCAACAATTGACGTCGCTACAAATACCGCGGTAAGCGCAACATTGCATTTGACGAGAAATGAACCTGGCATGGGCTCCATCATTGCGCAACCTTCAACACTTGTCCCAAACGGGCTGCAAGAACAGAGTATTCAAATTCAGATTCCGCACGTGCACGTGAGGCAATAGCCATAGACGACCGTAATGGTTCATCATCCAGAATCGTTGCGATGCGAGCAGCTAATCCGGATGCATCGGTGGGGTCTTTCATGACATAGCCAGTAACTCCATCGAGAACCGCCTCTGCTGCTCCCCCGCTATCGCCAGCTATCTGTGGCACTCCACATGCGGCTGCTTCAACGAACACGATCCCAAAACCTTCTTGCTCGAGACCCGCCCACCGATTACGACACATCATGGAGAAAACATCTGCACATCCGTACAACGCAGGCACATCATCATGCTCAACACGACCGACGAAAGAAACCGGAGCATCTAATTCGTTAGCTAGCTTTCGCAATCGATCTTCATCTCGACCAGTGCTTGCAATTACTAAACGCAAACGAGGACGATGTGGTGCAAGTTGTGCAACAGCCCGAATAACAGTGTCGAACCCTTTACGTGGCACCAGCCTGCTGAATCCCAGAATGATCTCGTCATCTGCATCAAAACCAAACTTTGCTCGTGCGGCCTTCTTACTTGCAGTATCTAACGGAACAAATCTCTGCGTATCAACACCAGGCGGAACAATCGTGGACGGTAACGCGCGCCCTGCAGCATGATCACCTTCTGTTGCCGGATACCCACCAGCAGCAATGATGTGATCAGCCCCACGCAACACGTGGCCTAGTACCTGACGAGACAACGGCAATCTGCCTGGCACTGTTACTTCTGCTCCGTGCAACACCACCATGTACGGAACAGACAAATGCGGCCCCACAAGACCTAGTGGCAGTGCAGGGTCAAGCACCACAAAGTCTGCACCGAAGTCTTTCACCATCGCATTAATACGTTGCACCATCCAAGGGTGAGGCAACAACACAGGTTCACGCGTTCGCTCAATGCGATACGGCTCTCCTGCATCGAATGCTGCGGCATCCCCGTGAGGGCTTGTAAGCACAGCAAAGGAGTCCGGCGGTAGTCGACGCCACCATTCCCACAACAGAGATTGAATGCCACCAATCTTGGGAGGGAAATCATTGGTAACAAGAAGATGCTTCATAGGCCTTCCCGCAAGGTTGGCAGATGCAGCAACTCGTCGCACACCATGGGGTCAGAATCTTCATGATTTATCAGTTCGGTGAGACCTAATCTGGCAGCTGCCCACACTGCATGAGCGCGTAACTCACTGCGGGAATGCGACAAGTATTTGCGAACGGCATCAACCACGTCTGGGTTCTTCGGGTCAGCGATATTGCCGAGAACAATGAGAAGGTTTCGCCGAATCCAGGTCATGTCACGTTTGTGCACATACCAACGCATACATGATTCGTTTAGTGTCTCGTCATCCATAGACAACCAAGCCAACACTTCAATCATCGACTGAAGTTGCTCTGTTGACTCACTCAACTCTTGTCGTCGAACCTGCGGACATGCAGTTTGACAATCATCACACCCATAGATGCGATCATGAAGAGCGACTCGAAATTCCCTGTCAAAAATTCCTGGCTTCTGCAGCAACCATGCCAAACACTTATTGGCATCAATGACGCCATCTTTCACAATGGCCCCCGTTGGGCACGCAGGAATACAGCGAGAACACGCACCACACCCGTCATCAATGGGTGTAGCGATTGGAAGAACTGCAGTTGTAATCACACACCCAATTACAAAGAAGCTTCCATGACCCGGCAGCAAGATATTTGCGTTCTTTCCGAACCAACCAAGACCTGCAAGCCATGCCGACTCGCGATCAACCATTGCGTTGTCATCTGCAAAAACAACAGCACGATGACCGTCCTGTCGTAAACGCTCGGCGATGACAGATAGCGAATCTTTGAGGTGGCCATAATGATCAAGCCACGCATAACGAGCGACCCGTGCCAACGGAGACGATGCACCATCATCTGAATGATCGGTGATTGCGTACGAGCGAACACCAACAATGATTGATTGTGCTCCGTCGAGATGCTGGCGTGGAGTTGTTGAACGTTCAGGACGCAGGAACGTAAATTTCATGTCGTTGACAAGATCCTGATCGATGCGATCGTGAATCTGCTGACGCGCACGAAGCATCTGATCTGCCGGAGCTACCCCGAGTGAATGAAGACCAGCCGCCTGACCAATGGCGTGCAGTTGTGCCCAATACTCAGGTCCCTGAGGGGCATCTGGCGAGACGACTGCGGGATTACGGGAGGAAGGTTTAGCCAACGGCACGGTGCCGAAGCGTAGGCACCAAACCGGCCTGAGCGAGCAACCTAATTTCCCGAAGTTCCTGAAGATCAAGAACTACAGCACCTTCAGAGGGTGCATCACACAGGAAACTCATGATGCAATCACCACAGGCATCGGTGTCTGCCATGACGCAGGTGTCACAAGAGATCATGAGAACTGGTTCGTACTGTGGGGCGTCTGAGAGGGTGAGAGGCGTGATGTCCATGTCATAAGAGTGACGAAGGGGTGTGACACGGTTCTGGTTTTTACACCTGCATGCGCTTGGCTTCAGCCGAACTAACGGTGACGACTTTGGCCAGCATGCTTGCTGCCGCACCAGAATCAATGGTGGCGCGAGCCACGTCGATGCCATCAGCAACAGACTCGACATGCCGTGCGACAAACAGAGCACACCCAGCGTTAAAGGTAACGATGTCGCGAACTGCTCCCGTTTGACCACCAAACAAACCATTCATAATGGCCAAGTTCTCTGTGGCGTCTCCCCCGCGAATATCCGCAAGCGTTGAATGCGTGATTCCGAATTCAGCCGCATCAATTTCGAATCGGGAAATATTGCCATCGCGTAGTTCGTACACAATGTTCGGGCCGCTCACCGCAAGCTCATCAAGTCCGCCGTGGCCATGTACCACCCATGCGCTGGTGACATTACGTGACGCCAACGCACCCACCATTGCCTCCATCATGTTTGGCATTGCAACGCCGACCAGCATGTTTGAAATCGGTGCGGGGTTCGCCATTGGCCCCAACAAGTTGAACACCGTCGGAATACCAATTTCGCGACGTGACGGGCCGGTGTAGCGAAACGCAGGATGAAAGTGGGCTGCCAAGCAAAACCCAAAGCCCGCAGCAGCGATTGACGCTTCTACGCCGTGCGGATCAAGTTCGATTGCGACTCCGGCAGCTTCCAGCAGATCAGCTGCACCACACTTCGATGACGCCGCCCTATTGCCGTGCTTGCACACCGGCACTCCGGCAGCAGCAACAACTAGCGCCGACATAGTGGACACATTGACGGTGTTGCTCTTGTCTCCGCCTGTTCCGACAATGTCGATTGCACGTGATGCAAGTTCCGCACTGAGATGAACTTTCATGCCAGCAGAACGAACTGCATGCAACATTCCCTCAAGTTCTTGGACTGTTTCGCCCTTTGCTCGCATCGCAACGACAAAGGCAGTCATCTGAGATGGCGTTGCATCGCCGTTCAAGATTTGTGTAATGGCAGATTCAGCTTGAGACGAATCAAGATCTCGTCGATCAAGAATGTGGGCCAGCAACGTAGGCCAGCCGATGAATTCGTGGGAATGCGCCATGCACCAAGTATCTACGCTGTGCGGCGTCTTTGACGAATGATTCTGCGACGCTCGCGCTCCGTTGCACCGCCCCAGACGCCATCTTTCTCGCGGACAGCGATGGCGTGCTCGAGACACGATGCCCTGACCATGCAAATACTGCAGATCGATTTGGCTTCATCAGCTGCCGCATCAGAATCAGGAAAAAAGACTGCGGGGTCTAGGCCGTTACAGGCCCCTTGGTTCCGCCACGATAGATCTGCTCCGGACATCGATATCCCCCTCGACCACGGGGAGAGTCCCCGCACGGGGCAGTGTATGTGTCAGGCGTCACACCTGCAAATCTTGTCAAACAGGAGACCTCTCGGCTCCGAGATATGGCTTAGGGACGAAGATCCGTCAGAAGCTCATCTCGAGTTTCATCAGAAAATGAGGCGACCTCGAGATAGTTCTGCAAATCGCACAACACCGAGACTGGCCCGAATGCGAACTGCTCGATCTGCTTTTCGGTGAAGTCAAACGTGAGGTAATGAACCGCCGCTGTGACGTCTGGACGAGTGAGTCCCTCCGCATGCTGAGCATCGATTGACCCGCGAATTTTCGAGCCGTCAGACAATTGAATACAAATACTGTCTTCAAGGCCAGCCAATTTTGGCAACCACTCGCGAACTTGATCTTCAGAAGTCAGTTCAAGAAACAGAGTGGCGCATAGTTGGCCAGGCATCGGAATCATCGGGTTGTACACCTTCAGTTCCTCCATCACGCCTTCGTCTGTCACAAGCTTTTCAGCGCGAATCATTTCTTGAATCTGCAAACGCATCGTGTCGCGATTCTCGAACATGATTGTCAACATTTCTCCAATTGCAACGCGACGACGACGCTTTACTTCAATCACATGAGCACGAAAATCTGGGCGCTCGCGCTCGTAGGCGCGAAGGTCTGCGATGTCATCGAGGGTGAGCTTGCGTGATGGGGCGGGGGTATTTGTGTTCACTTCTGTCTCTCTTTTTACTTTGATGGTTCTTCTGGTATGCCGTACGCACGTGCAACTACTTGCAATGGATGCTGGGCAATAATTCCTGTTTGTTCATTGATTGCTGTGTTTGCCAGATGGCAGTCACCTGCGACAATTTGATTATTCGCTGCTTCCAATTTGTTGGCCAGCTTCTTAGCAATGGGCACCGAGAACTCTTCGTTGCCTGCCTTCAGTCCCCACATGCCGTCAATGCCAGAGCACTGATCAATCAGTGTGATCTTTGCACCGGTCAACTTCATGATGTCGCGACTACGAAGTCCGATGTTCTGGGCACGAAGGTGACAAGGAATGTGGTACGAGATGCTCTCTGCAATCTCGCCAGTGAAGTTGGTATCAAGCTCTGTTCCCTCGGCTTTGTGCAGATTCATCAGATACTCAGACGAGTCGTACGTATGTGCCGCTACCAATTCAGCATCGGGCCCTCCGACGTAATCGACATAGTCCTTCTTTAGGATGTAACCACATGTTGGTTGCGGAACAACAATGTCTTTTCCACCACGAATTGCAGCAGCCAAAGCTTTGACTTGTTTTGTAGCAACCTTGATGAAGCCATCCATATCGCCGCTGTGAAGATACGGTGCACCACAGCAACCGGCGCCGTCAACTAGTGAACATTCAACGCCATTGCGTTCAAATACTTTCACCAAGTCTTGGCCGATTCCTGGCTGCTGGTATTCCACCAAGCAAGTAGGAAACACTGCGACAGAACCTTGCTTCTTAGCCAACACCGGAGTGGTTCGCTTTTTGAACCAGGTACTGAAACGCTGTTTTGCGTAAGGAGGCAAAAGACGCACAGACGATACGCCCGAAGTCTTTTCAACAATCTTTCGAACGAGTGAGCCAGGCTTTGCGCCTAACACAACATTCGTAATGGTTGGAATGGTGGTTGCCAACTTGCCAAGGGCGTCAGTGTGGCCCATGGCTTCAGTGGTGGCGCGTTTGCGAAGAGTGACTTGACCATTAGCCATGCGCATTGAGTCATGGCGCAACATGAGACGAGGAAAATCGAGGGCCCATTCGTGCAATTCAGGAATGTATGGGCAGTTGACGTAACACAGTTTGCATTGGAAGCATTCATCTGCAACTTGATCTTGTTGTGCAGGAGTCATTCGTCCAGCATCTTGATCATCGTGGGAATCGACATAATCAAACAACGTCGGGAAAGATGAGCAGAACTTAAAGCAGAGTCTGCAGCCATGGCAGATGTCGTACACGCGCGTGAGTTCTTCACGAACGTCTGCTTCATCGAGATAGAGAGGATGCTTTGGGTCGTACGTAATGGTCATCTGGAAATCAATTCTCTTCAAGGGTTTTTCAAAGATGTGGTGGTTGCTGATTTCTCAGCAACCACCCACTTCTTCGTTCATCGCGACAATGGGCCGCGGGAAAATTAGAGGGCTGCGAGGCCTTCTGCGAAACGGCCGGCGTGGCTCTTCTCTGCGCGAGCAAGAGTTTCGAACCAGTCAGCGATTTCATCGAATCCTTCTTCGCGAGCTGTCTTTGCGAATCCTGGGTACATCTGTGTGTACTCATAGGTCTCGCCGGCAACTGATGCTTTGAAGTTTGCTTCGGTCTCGCCAATTGGCTCACCACTTGCTGGGTCGCCTACTTCTGCGATGTACTCAAGATGTCCGTGCGCATGGCCGGTTTCACCTTCAGCAACAGAGCGGAACAAAGCAGCAGCGTCTGGGTAACCCTCGATGTCTGCTTTCTGTGCGAACCAGATGTAACGACGATTTGCTTGGCTTTCGCCTGCAAATGCCTCCAACAGGTTTTCGTGTGTTTTAGTTCCCTTCAAGGCTGGCATGAATGGATCCTTTCTATTTTTGGTTATTTTGTTGCGACTAGCGCAGAACACGCGCCGCAGTGTCCTCGATACACGATGTGGGCATCGCTAACCGAGAAATCGTCGAGGCCGCGCAATACAGGCGCCTTTGATACATACACATCGTGGAC
>CAIZMV010000029.1 GCA_903934195.1 uncultured Acidimicrobiaceae bacterium
CCTCTAGCCCAGAAGCATCGACACTTCTTGCGTCTTCACCAAAAGAGATTCGCCTCGACTTCGACGAACAAGTCGAAGCCACTTTGGGTGATGTTCGCATCTATGACTCTGAACAACGCGAAGTCTCCAAAAGCAACACCGAGCGATCTGCATCAGACACATCAGTAGTCACTGCAGAAGTACCCACGCTGAAGAATGGTGTCTATGTAGTTGTATGGCGCGTAGTCAGTGCGGATGGGCACCCTGTTACAGGTGCGTTCCCATTTGAAATTGGCACAAAGTCAACGGGTACAAGTGCTGCGTTGCTGGAAGAGGTGCTTAATCGAACCGAGACAACTTCGCCGCTTGGGAATCCGATGTCAGCACTTCGGTTGCTTGGTTTTCTATCGCTGATACTTCTCGTTGGCTGTGTTTCACTGCTCTGGCGTTCGCCTCTGTTGGGGAATGCTCGTGTACGCAAAACATTGCAGTATTCCTCTGTATCTATTGCCGTTTCATCACTTGGCCTGTTATTCATGCAAGGCCCGTACACGGCTGGAAAATCGTGGGGATCTTTGCTTGATTCCGTCTTGATTGGTGACGTGATGCAAACTCGCTTGGGGCTTGCGCTGTTTATACGTGTCATTTGTGCATTCGCATGGGGAGTAATTGCCATTACGGCGTCGGCATCAGTAAGTCGCCGCTGGCGTATCAGTGTTATTGCTACTGCCATCATCACCATTACGACGTACGCCGCAAGTGGACATCAGAGCGCCGGAACTTTGCCGGGAATATTTGTCCCTCTCGACATGATTCACCTTGCTGCAATTTCTACATGGGTTGGTGCACTGCTAGCACTCGCTGTTGTTTCCAAAGGCAACAACGTTGAAAACGAGGCAAAGAGATTTTCTCAGATGGCCACCTGGTCAATGCCGGTAGTAGTCGTGACCGGTGTTGTGCAAGGGCTTCATTTGATTGGTGGAATCAGCACCATTACCCAGTCGAGTTTCGGGAAGTTGTTGCTAGTAAAGACTCTTCTTGTCGTAGGTGTGGTTGCCTTTGGCTCAAAAGCTCGTGCCACGTTGCAGTCGGGCAGTTTTTCATCCATCACCAAAATCATCAGATGGGAATCAACCTTGGTTGTGTTGGTGCTGGCCGTTACATCATTAATGGTGGCGCAATCTCCGAACACAATGCCAAAAACACCAATTTCGTACAGTGCCACAAAGGTGCAGAACGGCATCGTGGCGGAACTATCTGTAGTCCCCGCTGTTGTCGGCACTGCAGAAGTTCACGTTATTCTCACTCCACCAGGCGGTTCACTAACACCAGCCGAGTCCGTAACGGTGCAATTTGATTTACCGTCGCGCAACATTCCCGCAATTCCTGTATCTATGACAGAGATAGGCCCGAATCACTGGATCGGCATTGTGCAGTTTCCTTTTTCAGGTGCATGGAACATGAATACGCGCGTATCCCCGGCACCAAACCAAACACTCTTGTTTGCAACTGTTGTAACAGTGCAGGATTAAAGCGTGCGCACCACGATGTGGTGCGGCATTGCCGTAGGACCATCTACGAAACCGTCACCTGTGGATGCAAAACCGAGTCGTTCGTAGAAACCCATTGCGCTGTCACGTGCTCGGGCCCATGCAATTGCTGCCCCACGTTCGTTCGCCAATGCAAGACCAGCATCAATTAGCAATGCTCCAAGACCAGCACCTTGAAGTTCATCCGAAACCGCCATTCCTTTCAACTGCATTGCAGTTATGCCAGGTTTCTCTGGGCATTCCTTCATAAACCACGACGATGTGGCGATGGCAGATCCTTCAAGAATGATTGCGAAATGCACAACATCGAGGTAAGTGTCTTCAGGGTAATTGCAGTCTGTTGCTGGTGTTCCTTTGCGCAACACTGCAACACGCAATTGCATAATGTCGGCCAGCGCGACTTTAGAAACTGTGTATGTCACGGTTGAACTGATGCAACACGCACAGCATTGCCGTTGTCTCGCGCACTGCGATACATGGCTTCCACAATGCGGTGTGCTTCCAATGCAACAGAAAAATCGGGAAAGCCTGGTGTGGCATCTACTGATGCTTTTACGAATGCGCCATCCGGGTTTGCATCACCAATAGCAAGCGGGGCTGTCTTTTCTAACAACTCTGTGCCTTCTAGAGACCCTGTTGTTCCGTCAGTATTGCTCCATGTAACGGGCCCGAACCAGTCATCACCAGCAATAACTACTGTGCGATGCTCGCAGAAGACTTCAACATTGCGCAGGCTTGGGCGTGACAAGTTGTCGTGCCAAATAGTTGTCAAAGTCCCAACAGCTCCATTGGCAAAACCGATTGAAGCTGCAACCACATCTTCGATGCCTTCAATACCGTGCCGGTATGTTGCACGCGCACTGACAGATTCAACATCACCAATAAGAAATCGCAACATGTCAACATCATGAATGCTGTGTTCCAACAAAGTGCCTGCCCCAGCTTTTGTTACGTCGCCACGCCATGTCGATTTGTAATGGCCCTGCACCGGAATGAACTGGTCATCACGAAACACCACAGCCATTGGTGCACCAGCTTCAGGGTCAGAGATAAGTTCCCGTGCCCACAAATATGCAGGCGAGCGGCGCAGGATTAATCCGCATTGGTGAGTTAATCCGCTAGCGGTTGCTGCCACATGCATCTCTGATGCCTCGCGCAAACCGGTGCTTAACGGCTTCTCACAGAAGAACGGCTTCTTCGCTGCAATGCATTTTTCTACCAGTGACTGGTGCTCGCTCGTCCACGTGCAGATGTACACCATGTCGCTCGACGCGATCACTTCGTCTGCTGATGCCATCACTGTGCTGCCAGAGGCTTGCGCAAAAGTGGCGGCACGTTCTGCATCAATGTCGAAACACCCACCACGAATCATCGGCACACCGCTGATCTTCAGCATCTTTGAATGAAACGTAGCGATATGACCAGTTCCGACAAAGCCGACAATGGGAAGATCTGTTGAAGACGCCACGGAGTGAATTCTAGTTACGGGATAAGAAGTACGCGACCAAATGCCTTGCGGCTTTCGATATGGCGGTGTGCGCCAGCAGCATCAGACAGCGGGAATGTCGAGTCAATTACAACGGTCAGTTCCTTTTTGGCGATGCGAGCAATAAGGCTCTCAATCATTGGGTGAGTACGTGTTGGGTTCATTGCCATCTCTGCACCAAGGAAAACACCAGTGATAGATGCGTTCTTGCCCATGATTGCGCCAATTTCTGGTGGGCGTGGTTCGCGACCCGCACGACCAACCCAACTGATGCGCCCGCGATACGCCAACATGGCAACGCTGCCTTCCAAAGTTGAACCGCCGACAGAGTCAACAACCAAGTTCACGCCTGCACCATTTGTATATTCCAACACTTCTTTTGCCGCATCTACTTTTGTGTAGTTGATGCCGTGGTCAAGTCCGTATTCCTTCAAACGCTCAAGGCGCTCATCACTTGAGGCTGTTGCAAGCACAGTTGCG
>CAIZMV010000030.1 GCA_903934195.1 uncultured Acidimicrobiaceae bacterium
ATTGATTCCACAATGTCGATAGACAACGGTTCCCAATCAGTGGGAACGCCAAGTGCCGAAATGACGGCCTGTTGCAACGGGTTGAGTTCTGTATCCACGACGCAGTAACGATAGGTCGCGGGAGTGTCGCAGAAGGGGAGAGTGTGCCACACCCTTTTGGCAATATGTCTCCATGACTCCATCGGCCACCACAAAGTTCACGGCAGCAGCCAGGGTGTTGGCCCAGCGTGCGGCCGAACTTGATCTGGTGGTGCCAGGGTTTCGCAGCCCTCCTCGCATTGTGGGCGTCAATCGCAGCATCAGGCGTTCGCGCGATAGTGAAGGCGGCGTCGTGGCTGTGCGCTTGTCTGACAGGCCCTTCACTGCCGCTGTGGGCGACATGATTGAAGGTGTCATCTTCATCAATCGTCTCGAGCCCCCCGAAGCCGACAGGGCTCGCACCCAGTTATGGCGCACCATGTTGCAGTTCACGGTAGAAATTTCAAACGAAGTGTCAAATTCTCCTTATGCCCTACAGCACGACCACGCCACGACGCGCGTAGCCTAAATACGTTCTTGCCCGGATGGCGGAACAGGCAGACGCAGGGGGCTTAAACCCCCCGGAGGGCAACCTCTTGCGGGTTCGATTCCCGCTCCGGGCACCAGTTCTTCGGAGGCATCATGCGTATTGAACGAATCAGAGTGGCGCGTGTACCTCTCGTTCTTGTGTCTCCATTGCGCACGTCAGATGGCACGCATCAATCACGTTCAGCCGTACTGGTGGAGATCACCGACTCCGACGGCTTTGTCGGATGGGGAGAAAATGTCGCAGCCAGCGGTGTTGCATATGTGGGGGAAAATGCTGAAACCTCGTATGCAACAATGACGCAGTTATTGATTCCTGAACTAGTGCAACATGACGTGGCAGTTGCTGATTTGTTTGCTGACGGTTGGTGGGGAATTACGGGCCAGCATTTTGCAAAGCACGCCCTTGAGTCTGCGTTGTGGGATGTGCATGCTCGACGACAGGGAAAATCACTAGCTGAAGTGCTGGGTGCGGTTGAAACCGAAATTGAAGTTGGTGTTGTTGTTGGAATGCATGATTCCATTGATGACGTTGTAGCCGAAGTGATGATGCGAGTTGAGCAAGGGTATGCACGGGTAAAAGTAAAGATTGCGCCTGGCCATGATGTGGAAGTCCTTGCAGCAGTGCGAGATGCTGTTGGTGTTGAATATGCATTACAAGCTGACGCCAACGGGGCATATGGTGCGAACGATATTGACTTGCTTGTTTCTCTTGACAAATTTGCATTGCAATTCATAGAGCAACCTTTTGCGGCAGAAGATTTAGATTCTCACGCTGAACTGCTGCATCGTTCTGCCACGTCTGTGTGTCTTGATGAATCGGTGAACTCCATGAGTCAATTGTTGAATGCGTTAGATCGTGGTGCATGTGATGTTGTCAATATCAAGCCTTCACGTGTAGGTGGCATACGTGAAGCAGTTGCTATGCATGATGTTCTTGTTGATCGCGGAATTGATGCGTGGGTCGGCGGCATGCTCGAATCAGGCATTGGACGCGCCTCGTGTCTTGCGCTTGCAGCAATGCCTGGGTTCACATTGACTCCTGATTTATCCGCATCTGCCCGATACTTTGCTTCAGATGTCACTCGGCCCTTTGTGCTTGAAGACGGCATGTTGCAGGTGCCTACTGGGCTTGGAATAGGTGTCGAACCCTTGCCTGAGGTGCTTGCCCGCCAAGATGTTGAAATTGAAACGCTGTTTCAGCGCTGATTCGTGGCACGATTTCACCCATGAGTTCTTCAGATACGTTCAGCCTTGATGCGATGCTGGCAGACCTTGATGCATTGGTGTCATGCGAATCTCCATCACGCGACATTGAACGTCTGCAAAGTCATGCACAGTTGTTGGCGGGACTTATGGAACGCATGTTGGGTTCTGCGCCAACATTGATTGATTCACCAGTTGGGCCACATATTCACTGGCGTCGAGGCAACGAGCCAAAGGTTCTTATTTTGGGTCACCACGACACAGTGCATCCGGCTGGCACATTGTCGCGGTTGCCATTTGCAGTGCGCGACGGAATCGCAACGGGGCCTGGCGTCTTTGACATGAAGGCAGGCATTGTTCAGGCGATCTATGCAGTTGCTTCGTTAGCGGATTCTTCACACGTAGAAATTTTGCTGAGTGCAGATGAAGAGATCGGCTCGCATGCATCACGCGCTCTTATTGAAGAACGTGCAATTGCGTGCGGATCTGTGTTGGTGCTTGAACCAAGCGCAGATGGCGGCGCGCTAAAGATTGGTCGCAAGGGAACTGGCACTATCAACGTGGCAATTGAGGGCCGAGCATCACACGCAGGCCTAGAGCCAGAAAAGGGAATCAACTCGTTGGTGGAATTAGCCGCATTGATTCCGCAGATAATTGCAATCGCTGATGAATCGATGGGTACAACAGTGACACCGACGCTTGCGTCTGCCGGTACAGCAGACAACGTGGTGCCAGCACTCACCACATGTGCAGTTGACGTGCGTGTAGCGGTACCAAGTGAGAAGCCGCGAGTAGAAGCAGCGTTTGCTGCATTGCGTCTGCA
>CAIZMV010000031.1 GCA_903934195.1 uncultured Acidimicrobiaceae bacterium
CCATCAGGTGAGAGTTTGCTTCGCCAACTGGCACAAGGCCAACGTTCATTCCGTGAATGGTTTGGTGTTACCTGTAGCGGTGCATTCCTGCCAGATGACTTCGGATACCCCGGTTCTCTGCCGCAAATTGTTTCCCATGGTGAATGCAATTGGTTCTTCACACAAAAGCTCAGCTGGAATGAGACCAACAAGTTTCCGCACCACACGTTTTGGTGGGAAGGAATTGATGGCACACAAGTATTCACTCACTTCAGCCCAGTTGACACGTACAACGCAATCATGACGCCTTCACAATTACGTTTTGCGGAACGTAATTACAAAGATCATGCAGGCTCAACGCACTCACTAGTTCTCTACGGTCATGGTGATGGCGGTGGCGGTCCGACACAAACAATGATTAACCGTGGTCGACTTGCTTCAGATCTCGAAAATGTCCCTCGCGTCACCTTTGGCACCGTTGCCGGCTTTTTTGAAAAGTCTCAGAAGGAATACGGCGATACCGCCCCTCGCTGGGTTGGCGAAATGTATTTCGAAAAACACCGCGGCACGTATTCCACTCAAGTAGGAACAAAACAAGGAAACAGATCAAGCGAACGTTTACTTCATGAACTTGAATTGTGGTCAGCACTTGCTCGCGTTCGCCCGCCTGCTCTTGATGAACTGTGGCAACATGTTCTGACGCAGCAGTTCCATGACATCATTCCTGGCTCTTCTATCGCGTGGGTGCACGATGATGCTGAGGCAATTCATGCCGAAGTCGCTTCCAACATCGAAGCATTGCTGGTGCGAGTCATCCCAGTTGCCAGTGGTGACACTCATATTCTGAATCCGGCGCCAGTGGCGCTTCGTTCAGTTGTTGATATTGATGCCACACCAATGTGGGCCGAAGCTCAATCGTTCGGGGCAGCTTTACCTACCGCCACACTTCCTGCAGATGTTGCGCCAGTATCTGTATCTACTGATGATGATTCGCTCACAGTGTCAAATGGCATCGTCACGGTGACATTTAGTGCAGACGGAGCAATTACACGCATTTCAAATGGACACCGAAATCTGATTCCTGATTCCGCACAAGCCATTTTCGTCATGCGACAAGACACGCCAGCTGAATACGACGCATGGGACATTGACGCAACCGACGCCAATGCGCCTTCAACCCCACTATTTGCCACGGCACCGCCAGTGATTGTGGAATCAACTCCCCTGCGCTCCACCATTGAGTGCGGGTTCGCCACGGATGCATCTCGTTTCACCGTTCGCTTCTCGTTGCGAGCCGGATCCTCACAACTTGATGTTTCAGTTGATGCAGATTGGCACGAACAAGAGCGTCGTTTGCAGTGGGTGCTTCCCACAGACCTTCGCGCACTTCACGCTGTGTGTGGAACCCAATTCGGACACGTGACTCGCGCACGCCATGCAAATACAAGCTGGGATGTTGCTCGGTTTGAAGTATGTGCTCATCGCTATGTAGCAGTGAGCGAACCATCCTTTGGCGCTGCGATACTTGCCGACGGCCCACGCGGCTATGACATTCGTGGAGACGAATTGCAACTCACTGTGTTGCGGTCTCCTAAGTTCCCAGACCCCGAAGCAGATCTTGGACATCAGCATTTGCAATGGTCTGTTTCACTTTTGAAGGGCGACCCCATCGCAAACGGAATTGAACATGCAGCATCACTGATGGCTCACCCAGTGCGCATTCTTGATGGAGTGCCCCGTGTCCCTGCTTCAGTAATTTCACTTGACGTTCCAGGTGCACTGATTAGCGCTGTGAAACCAGCTGATGACGGAAGTGACGACATCATTGTGCGCCTTTGGGAAACTCGTGGCGGTCGAACAAACGGAGTTCTGACTATCGATGGAATGACGGCCGCACAGTCATGTAACGCACTTGAAGACGCAGGTACGCCTCTCAACGTTTCTGCTGATGGAACTCTTGCAATTGAATTGCAGCCGTTT
Source organism: uncultured Acidimicrobiaceae bacterium (assembly GCA_903934195.1). Taxonomy (GTDB): domain Bacteria; phylum Actinomycetota; class Acidimicrobiia; order Acidimicrobiales; family Ilumatobacteraceae; genus UBA2093. The sequence goes on from CAIZMV010000031.1 coordinate 1,960, forward strand.
CAAATTATGACCCTGCGCATTACGCAGGACTAACTACGCAATAGCGCCAAACAACGCCATCAGTGGTATCGCTGCGCGCATGTCACCAGTTGTGCCTTCGCCCATACGGTTCATTACGTATGCATATGTCAACTCAGCATCAAGGTCGTTCACAACAAGTGAGCCGCCCCATCCGCCCCAGAAACAAGCACGAGGGTTCGGGCTTAATGGCGTGAATTCAGAGTTCAATCCGTAGCCCATTCCGAATTTCATCGGCACACCAAGAATCAAATCTTGGCCTGACATTTGTTCAGTAAACAATGCTTCCACTCCGGCTGTAGACAAGAAACGCTTGCCACCTGCTTCTCCGCCGTGAGAAATAATTGACTGCACTTGCGCAACAGAGCGCGCATTACCCTGGCCGTTCGCTGCAGGACTTTCACATTGACGCCATTCAGATGTCCATGCAATTTCCGCAGAAATCTTTGGGTTGCTGTATGTACGAACCGCAATGCTGTCAGGTAGCGCAGTTGGGTCAAGCAAACTGACGCCAGGAATGACATTCGAAATACGGTGGTGGTGTTCTGGTGCTGTTCCAATGTGGAAGTCAGCGCCTAGTGGTTCTGCAAAATTCTCGCGGAAGAAATTGCCAAGTGACTGCCCCGTCACACGCTTTACAAGTTCGCCAATCAGGTAGCCCTGCGTAATTGCGTGATATCCCGACTGTGAACCTGGTGTCCACCACGGTGCCTGCGCACCGAGAACGGCTGCACACTTGTCATGGTTAAACAGATCGTCAGATGTCATGGGCTCTGCCCAACCTGAAAGACCAGCTGTGTGCGCCATGAGATGACGAATTTCAATTCCCTCTTTGCCATTCACTTTGAACTCAGGCCAATACTTGTAGACCGGATCGGTGAGTGAAATTTCACCACGGTCAGCGAGCGTGAGCAGTGTGAGAAACATCATGGTCTTTGTTGTCGACCACACATTGACGATGGTGTCGCTTTGCCAATCTGATGTGCGTTCCATCTCGCGATGGCCACCCCAGATATCAACAACCATCTCGCCCTTGTAGATGACAGCGACTGATGCGCCCACTTCAAAACCATCATTGAAATTGCTGGCGAATGCCTCGCTAACCCCTTCAAAACCAGGCTTTACATTTCCATTCACAGTGACCACGACTGCCCCCTTTTGTACGACCAGACACTACTGTGAAGGAAACACGCCGATGGCAGTGAACACATGGGGGTCCAAAATGGCTGACAGATTTGAAAACGGATTCGGTGGCTTAGTTGCCGTAGTTACGGGCGGCGGCACCGGCATGGGC
>CAIZMV010000032.1 GCA_903934195.1 uncultured Acidimicrobiaceae bacterium
GTATCAAAAAGACCATAGAAACTGACGTCAGGTGAACTCAGTTTTCCACCAAGGTATGGCCCAACAATGAAACCAAGACCAAATGCGGCACCAAGAGCTCCAAAGTTCTTCGCACGATTCTCATTCGTGCTGATGTCACCAATTGCAGCATTAGCTACAGCCAAGTTGCCTCCAGTGAAACCATCGAGTGCACGCCCAGCAAACAACAACGGAATGTTCGCCGTCATGATTCCAATCGCGAACAGGACGTAGCCAATGGAAGTACCAAAAATTGAAAGCGCCAACACTGGACGGCGTCCATATCGGTCTGATAACTGACCAAGGATGGGAGATGCAATGAAAGTACAGAACGGATAAATCGCTTGTAACCAGCCGAGCATGATTAACCCTTCAGTAAATGACCAAGACTCTGGAGTCACACGAAATGGTGAACCAATGCCGATGAGAAGAGGAAAAACCGGAATAAGAATTCCGAAACCGACTAGATCAATAAAGACAGTGGTGAAAATTGCCAAAAGTGGGTTACGACGCATTCCATCAGCGTAGTCAGGCGAAGTGGTTAACAGCCTCTATCAACACGTCGAATGCTGGAGTCGCATCTACATTCCATACAACGTCGCAATTTGGCGTCGTTGGGGTCTTGTATTGGCGCCTATCAATCATCGTCATTCCACGGGTGTGTTCTCCGCGCAGCTCGATATCAACACGATGTGGCGAAATAGTGAAGAACTGGGGGTGTGTAAGAGACAGAACTGCACACGGGTCATGTACTGCTGCTCCAGTCATATTGACATGATGGTTGATGTATGACTTCGAATAGAACGCCAACAAATCTGCAAGCACATTCGGCAATTGACCGGGAATCGCACGAATAGCAATCAGTCGATCTGGGGTTGCTTGAAACTGATGTGTGACGTCAAGTCCACTCATCATCAATTTCCCGCCATACCGAAACACAATGTCTGCAGCTTCCGGGTCTGCCCACAGGTTGAACTCTGCAGCAGCGGACACATTGCCAAACGTTCCGCCACCCATTAGTGAAATACCTGCAATGCGAGAACCAAGGTCAGGTGCCGCCCGAAGGGCCAATGCAACATTCGTTAGCGGACCAATAGGCACCAACCACACACCCTCTGTGGCACGGCAAGTTTCAATAATGAAGTCCACGGCGTTCTCACTGTCAGGGCCGCGCGACGGTTCAGGCAAGTCAGCACCATCAAGCCCACTCTTTCCATGAACATGTGAAGCATCATGCGGCGGTGCCACCAGTGGCCTAGTTGCACCAGAGTGAACTGGCACGTGCGAACCAATGAGATCAAGAACTATGCGGGCATTTCTTGTAGTTGATGACAAAGGCGCATTGCCGGCAACAGTTGTGACACCAAGGAGGTCGGCGTGCCTGGCAGCAACCACCAACGCCATTGCATCGTCATGGCCCGGATCACAGTCAACAATCATCTTCAACTTTGCCGTCATGTAGAAGACCTTAGTTCCGATATGCGAGAGTTCATAGATGGGAGATTCCATTAACTTCGATGTTGTCGTGGTGGGCAGTTGCAATCTTGACCTTGTCAGCACCACCACCCATCTCCCCTTGCCCGGCGAAACTCTTCGCACAATTGCATACGCGGAACATGCTGGGGGTAAAGGCCTGAATCAAGCTGTGGCGTGTGCACGCATGGGAGCACGCACGGCATTCATCGGATGCGTTGGGAATGACAGTACCGGCACCATGTTGCGCGAACTACTCAATTCTGAAGGCATCGACACTTCGCAACTCGTCACCGTTGATGCACCTACTGGTCGGGCATTCATCACAGTTGATGCATTGGGCGAGAACACCATTGTCATCGTGGCTGGGGCAAATGCACACGTTGGCAACAGTGCAATCACTGTTCCCAAGTCAAAGGTATTGCTTGCACAATTAGAGATTCCACTAGATATTGTCACTCAGGTTTTTGCACAAGCTCAAAATGCAATCACAGTTCTCAACCCCGCACCAGCAGCGCAACTATCAACTGAACTTCTGTCGCTGTGTGATGTTGCAGTTCCAAATGAAACCGAGTCAGCTGCATTGGGTGGCACCCAATTTCTGCTCGGCGCCGGTGTTGCAACAATTGTCACCACATTGGGTGAACGGGGTGCAGAGATATCAGACAACACTTCAACTGTTGCAGTCACCCCCTACCCCGTTAATGCCATTGACACAGTCGGAGCAGGCGATGCATTTGTTGGTGCGCTGTGTGCCGAATTAGCACGTGGCGAGACTATTGAACATGCAGCACGAATCGCTTCTGTTGCTGGTGCACTTGCCACAACTATTCATGGCGCAGTGCCGTCACTGCCTACACGAGCAGCAGTGATGTCGCTTTACGCAGACTGAAGAAACTCAACCCAGTTGCCATCAGGATCTTCCACTATCGAGATACTGATGCCAGGACGAATTTCGCGCGGTGGTACAACAACTTTGTAGCCAGCTGTTCCACATGCAGTTGTGATTTCTTCAAGGTTGCTGACACTCAGAGTGAAGTAGCGATATCCACATGCACCAGTAATGCCGCCACCTGCTGCTTTTGCAGGATCATTGTTGGCTTTCACCAACTTCAACAATGTGGTGCCCGCCAATACGCGATACATCGTTCCGCCGCCTGGCATTGGCATTTCGCCTTCAAATGTGAAACCTAATGTGTCGCGATAAAAAGCCAACGACGCATCGGCATCACAGACAACAATGCCAAGGTCGATCGAGTCTTTAGTGAGAATTGCTTTTGTCATGAATTGAACACTAGCAACGCTGGAGAACCAGCCGGTTTGTCAGAAAAGGCTTATTTGCCTTGCCAATTAGGAGCACGCTTCTCAGCAAAGGCACGAGGGCCTTCTTTTGCGTCTTCACTACTGAATACTGTTCGCTGAAGTTGGCCAAGGAGCGCAGGGTTGCCGTCGCCAATCTCATCAAGCATCAATTGCTTTGTTGCCTGCACAGCCAATGGTCCGTTCACAGTGATGCGTGCTGCAAGGGCCTTTGCAGCCTCAAGCAACTCTGATGCTGGAACAACCTGATTAATAAGGCCGAGTTCTTTTGCACGAGCTGCATCAATTGGGTCGCCTGTAAGTCCCATTTCCATTGCAACTGCCAATGGAATTCGTGCTGGCAAACGCACGCCACCGCCAGCAGCAAACAATCCGCGCTTCACTTCAGGAATACCAAAACGTGCAGTATCAATTGACACGATCAAGTCACACAACATCACAACTTCAAAACCGCCAGCAAGTGCATGACCGTTTACTGCTGCAATCAAAGGCTTTGTGCACTGACGAAGCGCCGTAAAGCCCATTCCGATTTTTGCAAGATCTTCACCCGCAGCAAATGCCTTCAAGTCCATACCTGCACAGAAGATTTTCTCCCCCGCACCAGTGACGATAATTGCGCGCACTTCGGGGTTCGTGGCTGCATCTGCCAAAGCATTCGACAAGCCTTCGCTAAGCGCGCCATTGAGCGCATTTCCTGCCTCGGGCCGGTTAAGGGTGATGACAAGAATGTTGTTTGTTAGTTCAGTGAGAATTTCCATGATGTACCTCCGGTTTGGGATATCAGCCTTGCACACCTCTATATAGGGGGTCTATTCCAACAACCTGACATCGCATTTTCTGGTCTACCGTAAGGCAATGGGGCAATACACATCAGATCTTGAGTCATTGAAATCACACGCTGTTCCGCAATGGTACGACGGTGCAAAATTTGGCATTTTCGTGCATTGGTTTTCTTCCACCATTCCAGCATTTGCCCCAGTTTCTGATGACCCATTTACCCTGGCTGCCGAAAAAGGCGAACGTGAAGCGTTTACTGCCAGTCCGTATTCAGAGTGGTACTGGAATTCACTTCAGGCTTCCGGCTCCCCCGCTGCACTGCACCACGCAGAAAAATACGGCGACCAACCGTATGAAGATTTTGTCCCACAGTTTTTTGAAGCATCGCAAGGTTGGCAGCCAGAGCGATGGGGTGATTTATTCGCAGCATCAGGTGCCAAGTACTGCGTCATGGGAACAAAGCATCACGACGGCGTGCTGTTGTGGCCAAGTGCGACACCAAACCCACACAAAGGTCCGCAGTGGACATCAACTCGAGACATCGTTGGTGAATGCGCAGAGGCAGTTCGTTCACATGGCATGCGACTAGGGCTGTATTACTCAGGTGGAATTGACTGGACATTTCAAGGCCTTGGCATTGATGGGTGGGCGTCGTTGTACGGCGCAATTCCTCAAGACGATGTGTACCACGCATACGTTGATGCGCATTACCGAGAATTGATTAGTCGATACTCACCCGACGTGTTGTGGAATGACATTGGGTATCCGGGTTTTGGTGCCGGTGCCGCAGATCTGTTTGCGCACTTCTACAACACAAACCCTGAAGGCGTAGTCAACGATCGTTTTGATTTTCTTGGCGTGATGCAAGGAACTGCACATGCAGACTTTGTAACACCTGAGTACACCACCACTCCGCCTCTTGAAGGTAAGAAATTCGAAGTGTGTCGCGGTATCGGCACAAGCTTTGGTTACAACGAGCAAGAGAATGACTCTTCATACGCCACCTCCACCGAATTGATTCACATGCTGATCAACATTGTTGCTGCAGGCGGAAACTTCTTGCTGAATGTCGGCCCCATGGCATCAGGTGAAATCCCATGGATTCAACAAGAGCGTTTGCTAGCAATTGGCCAATGGTTACGGGTCAATGGTGCTGCGATTTACGCTTCTCACCCACATGAAACATCAGAGCTACGAACTTCAGACGGAGACACAGTCCGACTCACTCGCGGAGCTGATGGCTTCACCTATGCAATGGTTCTTGGTCGCCCACAATCAAAAAATGTCAGCATCGCGGGGCTACCCACAGGCGATACCTATTTGTTGGGATACGACCACCAACTCTCGCGGATAGGCGACGACGTTATTTTGCCGTACCGACCAGATTCATCTCCGGCCTTTACATTGCGGATTCAGTAAGAAACGAAATCAGCGCAGCACTTATTGCTTCTGGTTGTTCGGGAAGCATTGCATGACCCGCGCCGTCAATATCTACCAACGTGGTGATCGCTGGATGATCACTTGCATACTTTTGTCCATTACCAACCGGCGCTATGACATCTTGTAACGCCTGCACTACCAAAACTCTGGGTGCAACTGCATCCCACCATTCAGTTCTCTCCACACGCGCGAGAGCAGCCTGTTGCAGTCGCATGACGTCAGGCATCCACCCTTCTCGCCAGACAGTGGGGTCATTTCCTTCAGCGAAGAATGCACGGGATACATGATGCATATGCATTTCGTCAGAGAGTGTTTCGTCATAACAGGCAATGAGTGATTGAAAAATGTCTCGGCGCATTTCGACATGTCCACCAGCGGCTAAAAGTGTTAATGACAACACTCGATCCGGATAATCAGCTGTGACCATTCGTGCAAGCCTGTTACCAAAAGCATGTCCTACAAGATGAAAAGATGTGATTCCTGCCGAATCTATTGAAGTAATGACGTATTCAGCTAAATCATGCAACGTTGGTTCTCCTGGGAGACTGTGCGGCGGATCAAGCGCCAATGTGTTGAATCCAGCCACTTGAAGCGCCTCACACAACACATCAAAATCCGAAGCTGGTCGTCCTAACGACGGAAGTAGCACCACTGTTTCCATGAAGAAAAAGGTACTACACAGACCGATGGAGAAATTCCGAGAAGGAAACTGGGCTCCCCCAGTTATCCAAAAAATCAGCTAACTGCTGCAGCTGCCAATTTGTCGAGAGTGATTTCCATGTTGGCGCGATTGTGTGTCGCGCGGTTTGAAACACCACTAACAAGTTTTCCTAAGAAGTCAGCCCACGAAGCGCGATGGTCATCCCAACTGTGTGTCACACGACAACCTGTTGCAGTTGGTTCGATCTCGTAGATCCAGTCACACCAGTTTTTTCCAAGAAGCATTAAGCCAAAAGAAAACTTCTTCGGTGCGTCATAAACGTTCACTTCAACAGATGTTGACCACGCCTTCTTGCCGTTCTTGTTCTTGCCATTAAAGCGAACACCGACAGCGGGTCCTGTCGCGCCTTTCGCCCACGTACCACCTTGATTCTCGGGCGACCACTCACCCATACGCGGCAAGTCGGTCACGAGAGCCCACACTTTTTCTGGGCTAGCTGCAATGTCACGGGTAACTGATACTGGATATGTCATGTGCCTATTGTGTCACGAGAATCCAAACACACCTGCGAGAATAGAGATATGGCAGTTGCAACCTCACCCCACCAAGGAATCGTCACGCTTGATCTTGAAGGAGTCCTGATTCCTGAGATCTGGATTGCAGTTGCTGAAAGCACAGGTATTCCAGAACTTCGTCGCACAACACGTGACGAACCGAATTACGACCTCCTTATGAAGTCACGTATTGAGATTCTGAATAAGCACGGCCTAACAATGAGTCGCATTGAGTCAGTCATTGCAGAACTCTCCCCTATGGATGGCGCAATCGATTTTCTTGATGCTTTGCGTGAACGCACACAAGTGATCATCTTGTCTGACACCTTTGAACAGTTCGGTCGCCCATTCATGCGCCAATTGCATTGGCCAACACTGTTCTGCCACAGACTCATTGTTGAAAATGATCACATTGTGGACTTTGAATTGCGCCAAGCAGACCAGAAGCGACTTGCCGTACAAGCCTTCAAGGGTCTGAACTATCGCGTCGCTGCAGCCGGTGACTCATACAACGACACCGCAATGCTGGGTGCAGCAGATGCTGGGTTTCTTTTCCACTCGCCTGAGAACATCCAAAAAGAGTTTCCACAGTTTCTAGCATTAGAGACCTACGACGACTTATTCAAACATCTCACTTCTGCCTTAGAGGTATGAAATGACTAACAACGACATCACGAATCTAAAGCCAGAGGATTTTCACACTTCAGTTGCAGCGACCAGCAGAGCCTTCTGGCCAGATCCGATGTTTGGATTCTTTGCACGTAACGCTGTGCACGAACATCTGATGCTTCCTAATTATGCAACGGCTGTAATGCGTGATGCCGTGCAACACGGAATTGTTGAAGTCATCATCCGTAATGGTCGTGTCGTTGCTTCTGCATCGTGGCTTGCACCTGGCGATGCACCTCGCCCATGGCTACAAGAACTTCGCGTCTCGCTTCGGTCTGCGCGTGGCTTGCTCAAAGGACGTAATCGTCTGAAGGGAATCATGCTTCTTGATGCAATGGCAAAGAAGCATCCGAAAGAACCGCATTGGTACTTAGGACTATTGGGTGTTGACCCAGCGTTTCAAGGCAAAGGCCTCGGCGGCGCGCTACTCACTCATCGCTTAGAGGTATGCGATGCAACCCACATGCCGGCATACCTAGAAACTCAAAAGCCCGAGAACCTTCCGTTTTATGAACGGTTTGGATTCTCAGTACTTGAGGAAATTACTGACGATGATTGCCCCACTTTGTGGACCATGTGGCGCGATCCGCGCTCCGCATAATTTACGTTTAACGATTTCCTGGGGCCATGTAGAACCACATTGGAAACTTTGCTCCGGCATCTTTCATTGCGGTGCGCGCACCTAAAACAGTTTTACCCGCTTCGGTAGTTTCGAAAAACCAATTCTCCATGGCTCTTCCGCCAGGTGCTGGACCATCAATCAATTCAAGTGCTGCTTCTTCGTAATAGGTGCGAATGTCATGACACATCGCCATTACGTTTCCGCCAGGAATTTCCGCAGTTGTCCAATCTTGGCCGTTCGCGATCGCATGAAGAATTGCCAATGCATTCGGCACTTCATCTGCAGTGATGCAACGACCGACTGACGTCACTCCCCTGCGTTGTAGCGCCCGGTCATAGGCCCTTTTCAGACCACGGGCCTCATCAACACTTGGGGGAAGGGTGGCATCAAATCGAGGCGGAATAGCGCAAGATACTGGTTGTTCACTTGCCTCAATTACGACTGGATGATCGACAAGGACTGGGCCAGACGGCTCATTCAGAAGGGCAAAAGCTCGACTAATTACGTCCATCTGAAACTCAACATCATTCGGAATTCCTAATGGTCTGCCGAGTGGAAACTCACAATGCAATGCTCGCGGTGGAGCCACTTTTTGTGCGACTTCGCGAACGGAAGACAACACAACAGTTGCAATTCCTGCAGCTTCAAAAATATGCGCAAGCACACTCACGGTGCGCGTACAAAGAGGTCAAACAGGAGTCAAGATGACAACGTCAACGCCATCTTGACGAAGTTGTGCAGCTGCCGACGGGCCGGTATCCATACGAATAGTTGAAACATCATCTGGTTGGTTTCCTGCAAAGGAAATGTGTCGCGGTGCAACAGAACCAATAATTCCTTTTGCAGCTAATTCTTCAAGACGATCAATGGGATACACCACATTGAGATCCATCTTCACGCCCATCTGATCAAAGTTGGGACTCCAGTGACCAAGAACAAGATCACGGCGATCACGATCAATCAATCGGTAACCGGTGTCGCCTGCTGAGAAAGCTTCGTCACCAACTGCGTACAACGCTGCTGAAGTAACAATGGCAACTCGAGCATTAGACAATGCAACGGGAGTTACCCACGCAGGATTCTCAAACTGTGGTGCCGGAAGAGAGGCCGAGTGCGCCCTCATCATTTGATCGCCGTTCATACTGCTCCTCTTGTTGTCCCAAGCCTAAGTCACAAGAGATCGCTCATAGTTACTGGCTAGATCCCTTTGCCTTGCACTGCTTGCGTATCGTCACATGACCCTCTTGCTGAGGTTGAGGGTTTTGAACGAGTTTCCCGAATCAAAGTCTCCTAGTTCTCTCCTCATTTTGGCGGTGATATTTAGGTAGCGCCTATTATTCATATAGATGGACACTGGCGGAGCCACATCGGGCGTGCTGCCCTTCGTGCGTAAGAAAAGCGCAGGGATTGCACTGCGCTTTTTCGCATGCCTAGTAATCCTTTTTGTCTCTGTGATTTCTATTGCACCATCTGAAAGTTTTGCTGCTCCGGCATCATCACCTTCGTGTGCCACCGGCGTTGGTGTCGGTGGTCCAGGCAGTGCGACTCTTGCAACAACACGTGGTGGAAACGGATGTGTGGTCATCAAGTATTCCGTCAGTGGTTCAACATTATTTGAAACGTTTAACTACACCGGTGCGGATCAAACATGGACAGTGCCAACCGGCGTAACAAACGCTTCTTTCTATCTACTCGGTGCTGGTGGTGGTGGCGTTCCACTGGGAACAACCTACGGGTCTGGTGCCGGTGGAGGTTTTGCAACCGGCTCGTATGCAGTTACTCCTGCACAAGTGCTAACGATCATTGTTGGTCAAGCTGGTGGTGGCGAACTACTCGCTTTAGTTTCAGGTTCGGGAATCAACGGTTGCTATCGCGGTACTGCAACTTTCGGCGGCGGTGGGAGAGGCGGATCGTGTTGGCCCGGATATGCGTACGCCGATCGAGCAAGTTCTGGCGGGGGGCGCTCAGCTATTCGTCTCCCCACTGCAACAACTGATTTGGTGACAGCTGGTGGCGGTGGCGGTGGCGGTTGGACCGGTAATGGCGCCGCAGGCGGTGGAGTCGTCGGAACATCAATTTCCACAACAGTCACGGGGGGTTCGCAAACTGCGGGCGGAGTAACTACATCCCCTGCCACTAACGGCGCTGCCTACTTAGGCGGAAACGGATACCACCAAGGTGGCGGTGGCGGTGGCGGATGTTTTGGTGGCGGTGGTGGGTACTCGGTTACTGGTGGCGCTGGTGGCTCAAGTTGTGTGTCACTGCTTGACAACGGGTCAACGACTGCAGGAAATGGCGTCCAACCTGGCGCATCAATCAACTCAATTGCATCTTCTGGGACAACATCAACATCCGCCGCCTGTGCGAGTGGTGTAGGCAGTGGAGCGGCGGCAAGCGCAACAACTTCTCTGACACGTGCAGCTGATGGTTGCGCTGTTATCAAATACACAACATCGGGTACTACGTATTACGTTACGTATTCATACGTCGGTTCTGATCAAACATGGACTGTGCCAAGTGGCGTAACGTCAGTTGATTTTCATCTCATCGGTGCAGGCGGCGGTGGAGCTACACGTGCAAGCGGTGGAGCAGGTGGCGGTGGCGGTTACGCAACCGGTACATACGCAGTGACAACTGGTCAAGAATTCACAATTATTGTTGGTGAAGGTGGCGGCGGCATTTTAGGCACCGTGTCAAGTGGTTGTTACTACACGCCTGCAACGTATGGTGGCGGCGGTAAAGGTGGTTCGTGTTTCGGAGGTGGTTCAGCTTCTTGGTATTCATCTGGTGGTGGCCGCACGGCAGTTCGTCTCAATGGTTCTACTAATGATTTAGCAACAGCCGCTGGCGGAGGTGGCGGTGGTTACAGCGGTGCAGGCGGAGCAGGTGGCGGTACCACTGGCATCGCAGGAACAAGCAATAGCGCTGGTGGTGGAACTCCGACAGCAGGAGGATCTGCAGGTACATCCGTCAATGGTTTTCCTGGATATGTAGGCACGAAATACACCGGCGGAAATAGCCGCGATGAAGGTGGCGGGGGTGGTGGCGGCTGGTTCGGCGGTGGCGGAGGTGGCGACAACGGTGGTGGCGGCGGCGGCTCAAGTTACGTTGCTGCGCTTACTGGTGGATCCACCAATGCTGGGTCTGGCACTACACCCGGAGTCGTCGCACCAGTAAATACGTTGGCGCCTGTTATCTCAGGGTTACCCATCATTGGCACCACATTGTCCGCTGCAAGTGGCACGTGGGCATCTTCTGGTACATCAACATGGCAATGGCAAACATCAACAGATGGTGTTACATACACCAACGTGTCGAGCCAGGTGGCGACCACAATTACAACTACAGACGCGTTGTATTACCGAGTGATTGAATCACGTTCAAATCTTTTCGGTTCAGCTTCTGCAACTTCTAATTTCATCAAAGCAGTTGCGCCCGTGACAGTTTCATGCACGCCTACAACAAACGTGTTTACTCATTGCCAACGATTTAACTATTACGGCGCAGCACAGACGTACACAGTGCCAAGCGACATGCCAGTTGGCAGCACGTTCACTGTCGAAGTGTGGGGTGCTGGCGGCGGCGGCGTGTGTTGTAATTATTTTGCCTCGGACCGAGGTGGCGGCGCAGGTGGATACGTAAAGTCCACAGTCACTGTTCTTCAGGTCAATGAAACGTTCAATGTTGTTGTTGGTGAACGAGGCGAAGCGAGGGATGCCACAAATAGCTACGGAGGTGGCGGCGCAGGCGGGCCAAGCCTCACAAGTTCTGCAAATACAGGCTCCAGTGGTGGTGGCATGTCGGGACTCTTCGCTGGCAGCAGCACCACGAACCCAGTCGTCATTGCAGGCGGTGGTGGAGGTGCATCTGCAGGAATTAATACAGATGGATTTGCCGGCGGCGGAGGCGGAGTCGGCAGCGGTGGTCAAGGAACAAACGCTGCTACTTCAGGACTTGCAGGAACTTCAGTGAGCGGTGGTGCGGCGGCAACTACAACAACTCAATGTGCAGTGTCGGCAACACCAGGCACTCAGTATCAAGGTGGACGCGGGTGCGGAACGCTCTCTGTCAACACAGAAGGCGGTGGCGGCGGAGGCGGCGGTTGGTATGGCGGCGGTGGTGGAAATCATCAAACAAGTACAAGCGGCGCGCAAAATGGCGGCGGTGGTGGTGGATCTGGCTATCGAGATACGGCAAGAACTTCGTTACTGACTTCAACAACTGGTGGTCAAGGAATTACGCAACCACTTTCAGGTGGTCGCACAAGCGATCAATACGTCACATTTGTGGGTACCGGCGGAAACGGCTATCTCAATACGATCGCTGGAGTTGCCGGAGGAAACGGAATGGTCGTTGTGCAGTGGGCAGTGCCACCAACAGCACGCGCCGACACTGCATCTGGTGGTACAGCAATGGCCATCACGAAGAACCCCGCCACGAATGACACGGGATCATCAGGGGCAACAATCGCAGCATCATCAGTTCGCTTATGCGGTTCTGGCGATACTGCTCCGAACTGCACAGCCAACTCGCTAACAGTCACTGGTCAAGGATCATATTCAGTCAATACATCTACTGGTGTTGTTACGTTTACTGGCGAAGCAGGTTTTGTTGGTACGTCAACAGTGACGTATTCAGTGGCCGACTCGCGTGGTACAAAGGCAAGTAGCACTATTTCTTTCACAACGCTCGCACCACCAACAGCGCGTCCTGATGAATCAGCGGCTGCCAAAGGAGACAACCAATCCGTGTCCCCTCTTGCAAATGACTCTGCTTCAGGGTCAGCAACACTGAATACTTCATCATTACTTCTGTGTGATGTAACAGAAACGTCTCCAGCATGCACCAAGACAACCGTCATCGTTGCCAATGAAGGGCGTTACGACGTCTCCAGTGGCGTGGTCACATTTACTGCTGATTCCAATTACAGAGGAACTCGTGTATTGCGTTACATAGTGCAAGATTCCAACACGCAAATTGCAGCAAGCACAATTAGTTTTACAGCATTGCCACCGCCTGCAGTATCTGCCGCCGCAGACTCACGAACAGTTGCTCACACCATTACTGCAAGCTTTACGCCGCTCGCCAACGATTCTGCAGGTGTCACGCCATCTGATTACACAACACAAGGAACAGTTGCGTTCAATACATCAACCTTGAAATTGTGCGCAGCGACTGAAACCGTTTCTACTCCTTGTTCAAGAGATTCAATCGATGTCACGGGCCAAGGAACATGGACACTGACTGGTACAACTGTCACGTTTGTACCACTAGTTACATTCTCGGGAATTGCTACTCCAGTTTCATATGCCATCTGCAACACAATTAGTGGGTCGTGGGCACCGGCTACTCCACTATCGTCATGCGGAACATCCACCCTGAATGTCACCGTCAGTGCGCCGACCGCACCTGCTGCCACTACTGACTCAGATACTGGGCAACTAGGAGAAATGTTGGCATTTCAACCTCTCTCAAATGACTCAGGAAGTTCTCTGTCTTCAGCACGCATGAACCTATGTGACGTAACCGAAACTGCACCGAACTGCCTCTCGACTTCTGTTGTCATTGCAACCCAAGGAACATGGACACTAAACACCACAACCGGCCTCGTTACATTTGTTCCCCTCGCTCTATTTAATGGAGACGCAACGCCAATCACCTATACAGGTACCGACATAGTCGGCGCCGCATTTTCATCAACCATTAGTGCAACCATTCAGCCACCTGCACTTCCTTCAGCACGTGCGGATTCGGCTTCTGGTGTAGTTACTAGCGACATCACTGTGTCGCCACTTGACAACGACCTTGGGACAGGAATTACTGCGGGTTCATTACTTCTATGTGGTACCGCCGATACACCACCGACATGCACTGAGCAGAGCATCGCCGTCAGCGGCGAAGGTGACTGGAATGTAAATACGTCGACAGGCATTGTGACATTTACCCCCGCTAGTGGTTTTAAGGGGACAGTCACACCACTTTCCTATTCCGTAATAGATGTTTTGAGCAGGGCAACAACGTCAACACTGAGTATCACTGTTGCTGCAATCTCAGCACCGAATACTCCCGATCTCGACACTTCTTCGGACACTGGAAGTTCAACAAGTGACAACGAAACAAAAGACTCAACGCCGACTGTGGGAGCAAGTGGCGCGACTGATGGAGACACCGTCACGATGACTGCAACTAAAGGTGCAGTAACCGTCACCTGTACTTACGTTGCATCGTCCAGTGTGTCTACATGTGACCTACCGTCAATGACTGACGGCACATGGTCCGTAACCTCAAGTCGAGTTGACAGTCAGAACAATGCTTCTGGGGCATCTGCACCTCTCAGCATTGTTATAGATACAACTACACCCAGCAGGCCTTCACTTCCAGACCTTGATGCAGCATCAGATACCGGTTCATCGTCAACCGATAACACCACGTCTGATACAACACCCGACATTGGTGTCTCTGGAGTTCAAACGGGCGACATAGTCACGATGACTTCAGTAAATGGTTCAACAACCATCACATGTACCTATGACACAGCCGTGGCCACTACATGCGAGTTGGCGACCCTGACTGATGGCACATGGTCTGTGACGGCAGTAGTTACCGACACTGCCGGCAATGATTCGCTGCAAAGCTCTGCGCTGACACTAGTTATCGACACAACAATTCCAACAACATCGACTACTCCAACAACAGAGGCACCAACGACAACCACAACAGTCGCTCCGACAACAACCACAACCATCGCACCAACCACCACAACGGTCGCTCCAACAACAACAACTACAACGGTCGCCGCTGCTACATCAACAACATCAACAACCATTGCGCCAACAACAACTACAACAGCCGTACCAACTACAACTACCACACTCCCCAATTCTCTTATACCTAACGACACGTCAGGGATAGAGAAAAAGGTTGATGATGTTGCGGCAATTGCAGGCATGCCAAAGGATGGTTGGGTAAAAGTGGACAAGGGTGAGACATCGCTCACCATCACCACCAGTGAAGGCCTGGTTATCAAGATCGGTGCGAAGGTTAAATCTTCAGTCACCTTGCGCTTGAATACTCGCGGCATGCCAATCTTCGAGGCCAATGACTTCATCACCATCGCTGGTGGCGGACTAAAGCCATTTACACCAGCATCGACATGGCTCTTCTCAACTCCGACAAAACTGGGTGAGTTACAAGTAGACGCCAATGGAAATTTCACTGAGGAATATTCCATCGGTGATGCAGTACCGCCCGGAGATCACACTGCACAATTGAATGGCATTGCACCTGATGGAACGTTGCGTGTTGTGGAAGTTGCAGTAGAGATCCTTCCAACACCCGACGTGGTCGTGCCTGCAGTTGCACAATCATCAACTAGCGATACTCCACCACCCGCACCACCAATGAGCAATTCAGCAACCATTGCTCTGCTGGCATCTGCTCTTGCATTATTGGCAGTGTCGCGCAAAGAATCAGGTGTTGCAGCCGCGTCGAACACACCAAATGATTCGGCAACCAATGACTCGCCAAGCAGCGAGAGTGTTGAGCGTGAAGAAGCTGGTGGAGAAATTTCTTCAGTTGGTGCGGAATATGGAATTCACTCAAATGAGGTGCGCAAAGACCGATTACGAACTCCTCGTTTTGAATGGGTTGACACGCTTCTCAACAAGATCGCTTCTTCGTTTGACCGAATCTCACCAATGATTGCTCGAGTCGCCGACGATGGCGCATACGCGCGAACGTTGCTCGGTTTCATGTGGCTCCTGGTGCCATTTGCAGCTGTTGCGGTGGGTATCGCAAGTGTTTTCAATACGAACTTTGTCGTCATGATTCCTTCGCTGGAATTAGTTATTGCAATTTGCATTCTGGGAGTTATTGACGCGTTTGCAGGAATGCTGTTTGCACTCAGTTTCGGCATAACTCTCTTACTCGGTGGCGGATTCACCTCCATCGACTCAGTTCGAGGTTTTCTTGGTATCGCAGTCTTCTCATTCGCACCACCACTAATAGCTGCGGCCACACGACCGTTCCGACGTGATTCAAGTGAAGATCAGATTCGTTGGAACCGACTGAAGGATTTCGTGCTGAGTGCACTCTTTGGCGCATGGGCCGCTGGAGGCATGTACGGAGCACTGCCATCATTGACGACATATAAGCCGTTGCACTCAGACCGAACTGATCTCATACAACTAGTAGTCCTTCTCGCCATTGCATCACGATGGGTATTTGAAAACGTTGCCCGCTCCTATGCGCCACAAAGACTACGAATTGTTGAAGTTGAGGAATTCCGCGAGGTAGTAAATGGGCAACCCTTTGCGTCGATATTCATTCGTACCGCACTGTTCTTATTTGTAGCAGCAACATTTATCGGGAATAACTGGGCACTTTGGGTTGGTGGCGCCATGTTCTTCATTCCGAAATTGATCAGCCAGTTCACTGAGCACTTTCCAAATTTTGCTCTTGTGCATCGATACTTGCCACGAAATCTTCTGCGTGTGGTGACGATGTTGTTTGTCGCCTTGTGGTGGGGAATGTTGGTCAACAATCGCTACGGCGATTCACCAAACACACTTTTGTATGCGTTCGTCTTGTTGAGTATCCCCGGCATTGCATTGGGAGCCGCCGATTGGTTCGCACGCGACAGTAAAGAGTGGCCATCGACGGCCGTATCCAAATTCCTCGGAGTCGCAGTGCTTGTTGTTGGCATTCTGTGTGTACGTGGAGTGATCTTTTAGTTATACAGTTGCCAAATGCAACATATTGAAGCAAACGACGCAGCTATTGATGCGATGCGCGCACTTGACCCAACAGAATCAATCGTCATGCTGAACCTGTTGAAGTTTCGAGACATTGCTCTTGACGGTTTTGGCGTTGACGGGATGACCGGTGGCCAGGCATTCCGTCGATACGGCGAACTGAATGAATCTGAAGGCGTGAAGTTCGGAAGTGACCCCATTTGGATGGGGCTACCAAAGAACACCGTCATCGGCGACGAAGATTGGGACCTGGCGATTCTTGTGCGCTACCCCACCCGCCAGCACTTCATCGACAA
>CAIZMV010000033.1 GCA_903934195.1 uncultured Acidimicrobiaceae bacterium
GCGCTAGTAGAGCAGAAAGTTTGACAGCGACAGCCATGTTCAGTTCTGACTCTCGATATTGATTTTTTCGACAACACGCAAACGTGCTGAAGACGACCTGGGGTTTAGTGCTAATTCAGTTCTACTTGCATCACGTGGTGCTCGCACGCGAACAACTGATCGCACAGCACCACATCCACAGGGAAGATTTGGAGGACAATCGCAATCGCCTGTCTCAGCTGAGCGCATTACAGACTTCACAATCCGGTCTTCGCCAGAGTGATACGAAAGAACAGCCAATCGTGCACCAGGAGCCAACAACGAAATCACATTACGAAGTGCGCCAGGAAGAATCTCAAGTTCAGCATTCACTTCAATACGTATGGCCTGAAAAGTCCTTTTCGCAGGATGTCCACCACGACGTCGTGCTGGTGCAGGAATTGCAGAACTGACGACATCTGACAAACGAACAGTTGAATGAATCGGACGAGCAGCGATAATTGCTTTTGCAATTCGGTATGCATGACGTTCGTCAGCGTTTCTGCGCAACATGCTCGTTAGCGCATCTTCGTCATACGTATTGACAATCACATCAGCACTCAAAGTTTGTGAGCGATCCATGCGCATATCAAGTGGTGCATCAAATCGGTATGAAAATCCGCGCTCTGCAACGTCAAACTGAGGCGACGAAACACCGAGGTCGAAGAGGGCACCAGACAACGCACCGATGCCCTCTTTCGCCGCGATCAGCGCCGCTGCATCGAAGCGGGCGCGCCGGAGGGCAACGCGTCCACTACAACCAGCGGCTGCAAGAACTTGCTCAGCCGATTCAAGAGCCATGTCGTCTTGGTCAATTCCCAACAAAGACACGTGTGGGTGTGCCGTCAAGATTGCAGTGCTGTGTCCAGCGCCGCCAAGAGTTGCATCGAGAAAAACACCTTCATTCATGTCGGAAAAGACATCAGTGATTTGCTCAAGCATCACTGGCAGGTGAGCAAAGACCGCGTTCATGGTGCTACCCATGTCATGACGGACGGTCCCTGGCAGCCTCCCGGAAGGCAAATGCCACCCGGATGTATCCCCGGAATGCGCGCGATGGTAGCGGGCGGAGTTGGAGCTAACCACCGTGCCATCCGGGAGACTGCCAGAGACCGTCGGCCGCTGACTGATTGAAGAGATGTGAAGAGCATCGGGGATCACGCGCCCGCTCCAGCTATTTGTTCGGTGCCCGAACTGATGTTGCGATCATGGCGATCTGGTTCCCAGATTTCGACACGGTCAAAAGATCCAGCGACAATCACTCGTGAGCCGAGTTGCACTCCTGCGTACTCGCGAAGTTTCTCATCAAGGTTCACGCGGCCTTGAGCGTCAATGGTGACCTCAATGGTGTTGGCGGCAAGTGCGCGCTGTTCGTTGCGGTCCATTTCTCCGCTGCGAACCTTCTGCAGCATTTCCTCGGCAACTTGCTCGAAGGCCTCAGCTGTCAGGACATCGATGCACTTATCTCGGCCAAAGGCCAAATAGCAGCGGGGCTCGAGACGGGGGCGAAATGCAGCAGGGAGCGCGAGTCGACCTTTTGGGTCGAGCTGTCGCTCGTGCACTCCAACAAACACAGTCTCTGCCTTCCTGGGTGAAGTTCTCCGCCTCTCCCATGGGACAGATTATCCCCACTTCTCCCCACTGTCAACCATTTACCCCCAAATTTCACCACTTTCTTCCCCACCTAGGAGAGAAAGCTGCTCCGAGATGGCATTGACAAGGGTGAGAGCCGGAATATCGAGGGTCGCCACGGGAATATCTGCGACACGTGACCGCACATCTGGAGAAGCAAGGACGTGTGACCATTCGGCTGGCTGCCACTGTCGATACAACACACATTGAAATCTGGCTCCATCACGGCTGCGACGTTGACTGATGCCAACAAGTTTGTCTGTCCCCACAAAAACTTCACCAGGCGATGAACTTGCAAAACAAACAACGCGACCATCAACCCCAGTTGAAAAAGAATCGCGGTACACCTGTGCTTGTACCCATGATGAAAGTGCTGCCACAAAAAGATCACCAAGCCACAGCATCGACTGCACAACATCGTCTTTCCACAATGGGTCATTGCGGCTAATTGTTATATCAACCCATACAGAATCTGTTGGGTGCACAAATACTGCTCCCCCGCCACTTCGACGTCGCGACACCAACAGACCACTCTCAACTGCGATGTTCTGATCCACATCATCAACTGTTTGCGTTGATCCGAGAATCACAGTCGGGTCTTGAACTTGACACCACCACAATGCACGTTCTGCCGGTAGTTCCATTGCATGAAAATCAGCAGCAGTGCCTGTCCAGTCATGGCGGCCCCACTCCATTAATGGCGTAGTCATTGGGGAATTCGATTCGGTTTAACTGGCCTCAGCCAAGTACGGCTTCCACTGTTCGGGAATTCGTGGTACGGCATACATAATCCAAGACATCTCCCGAGGTGCACGTGGAATGCTTGACAATTGCATGCCTGCTTCTTCAGGAGTTCGATCACGCTTTCGCAGATTGCATCCACGACATGCAGCAATAACGTTTTCCCATATGTTTTTGCCGCCGCGAGATCGGGGCATGACATGGTCGATGCTGTCGGCTGTTCCGCCGCAATAACCACAACGATGATGATCGCGAGCAAATACTGCACGACGCGACATGGTTGCGTTGCGGTGATACGGAACTTTCACTACATACCGCAATCGAATAACGATTGGCGAAGCCAATGTGAGCCGCTCTGAGTGAA